>JBBQHV010000017.1:0-13809 GCA_038324295.1 Chthoniobacterales bacterium | reverse complement strand
GCTTCGCGCGCCTCGGTCGATGACGCCCATTCCTTCGCGCTCGAATCGGCCGAGCCTTACGTCAAAGAAGGCTTTCAGGTTCGCGAAGATTATTGGGGTGGCGACCTCGGGGTGGGGGAGAAAAAGGCCGTCCGGCAGCAGTTGTTCAAGGGAAACGAATACTGGTTCTGGATGGGCACGGAGGTGGAGCAGGCGAAGGTGTCGGTCCACGTCTACGACGCCGACGGCAAACTGGCGGAGCAGCCGGACAGCTGGCAGAAGGGGCACTTCGCGGCCGCGCATCTGATCCCGAAAGCGACCGGCAGTTACTTTGTGATCGTGGCAGTGGATAGCTCGCCGGAAGAGCGCACCCACTGGGCGTTGGTTTACGGCTTCAGGTAGGGTTTTCGGTCGATGCCGGCCGGCCGTTGTGAACCCCACCCGTTTCCATATCGAATACGGCGCTTCGGCGTTGCACGATTTGGAATCGTTGCCGCGACGCCTCAGAAAACAGATCGTGCACAAGATTGAGCGCTTGGAAGGCGGCCTTCATGGCGATATCAAACGCCTCCGCGGCGGAGATGTCGCCTATCGGTTGCGGGCTGGCGCTCACCGTATTTTGTTCGATATTGAGGGCGACGTAGTCGTGATACGTCGAATTGGAGATCGTAAAAACGTCTATGACTAGAACACTCCAGCGCGAGATTGGACAAACGGTGCGGGAGAAGCGCCAAGCGCTGGCGGCTATTCGTGAGGAGGTGGAAGATCTGCTTGATTACCTCGATGTGATCGAGGCACGCGCCAAAGACGATGGGAAGCCGCGTCTCAGCCAGGACGAAGTGAAACGACGGTTGGGCTGAAGGTTCGGGCGCCGAGGCCTGCGGGTTTGACACTCCTCTTGACCGGGCACTATCCTCAGCCCCGGTTCTCCCCCGCTCGAGATGACTGAAACGCGTACGCTCCAGTTTGAGAACGCCCGGGCTGTGCAATCGCTCTACGCGAACGACCTCAAGCTCCTGAAAACTCTCGAAGAATCGTTAGGCGTGAAAGTGACGACCCGGGAAGGCTGGATCAAGCTGGAGGGCCCGCCGCCCCAGATCGAGAAGGCGGAGCGCGTCTTCTCGCAGCTGGAGAGCGCGCGCCAGCGCGGCGTCGATATTCAGCGGCACGAGTTCAACTACGCGCTCAACTCGGTGAACGAAGCGCGCGAGGATAATCTCGACGATCTTGTCGCGAGCAAGATCATCACCTCGACGCGGAAAGCGCCGATCGTCGCGCGCACCCTCGGCCAGCGCCAATACCTCGAGGCGATCCAGAAGAACGACGTCGTCTTCGGGATCGGTCCGGCCGGGACCGGGAAAACTTATCTGGCCGTTGCGATGGCGGTTTCGGCGTTAAAGAAAGAGCAGGTCGACCGCATTATCCTGACCCGGCCGGCGGTGGAGGCGGGCGAGGCGCTCGGTTTTTTGCCGGGCGATTTGCAGCAAAAAATCACGCCCTATCTGCGGCCGCTCTATGATGCGCTCCACGACATGCTCGAGCCGGAGGAGCTGGAGCGTTACGTGGCGCGCGAGACGATCGAGATCGCGCCGCTCGCTTACATGCGCGGCCGCACCCTGAGCAACGCTTTCGTCATTCTCGATGAAGCGCAAAACACCACCCGCGAACAAATGTTCATGCTCCTGACCCGCATCGGGCCGCGCTCGAAATGCGTCGTGACCGGCGATGGCACGCAGATCGATCTGCCCGCGAACAAACGCTCCGGTCTGCTCGAAGCGCTCCAGGCTCTCAAGGATGTGCCCGGGATCGGGTTCGCCTATTTTACCGACCGCGACGTCGTTAGGCACGAGCTTGTCCGCGCTATCATCAACGCTTATCAGCTGCATCGCTCCCCCGCCAACACCGGCGGATCGTCCCGCAAGTAATCGTCATGTTTGAATTCCTGCGCCGCACTCAGCTCGTGAAACGAGGCCTCGCCTCGAGCAAAACGCGACGCCGCCGCGCTTCGAACGAGCTCCTGCGCAATCTCGAGCACGCTCCCTGGATGAAGGTCACGATCTTCGCCGCCTTCGTCGCCGGCCTCGCCTCGCTTATTTTCAGCGGGCAACAACCGGAGCCGACAAAAAACTTCGTCATCGCGCTGCTCTTTCTCGTCACCGCGGTGGCGCAGCTCTGGATCAATCAGCCGAAAACCTTCCTCCGAAACTCGCGCGTTCTACTCGTCTTCGGCGTCATCTTTTTCCAACTGGCGGTGACCAAGCTGTTGCTCGTTCTCTGCAACAGCGGCCTCTTCGTTCTGCTCAAGCCCGAGACCGCCTGGCTGATCGCGCCCTACGCCTTTGCGCCGCTCGTCCTCTGCGTTTTGCTCGGGCGCAATCACGGCCTCTACGGTGCAGTCTTCGTTAGTCTATGGACCAGCATTTTGGTCAACAAAATCGACGCGCCGATGCTCGTCCTCGGGCTCATCAGCGGGTTCACCGCCGTTTATTTGACGCTACAGGTGCGACGCCGCAGCCGCTTGATTCGCGCCGGGCTCTGCGTCGGGCTCGCCATCTGGCTCCTCTCGCTCACCTTCGGATTGGTCGGGCCGTTCAATCTCTTCAATCCCGGCGCGACCGACTGGTCGATGATCGGCATCCAGAGCGCGCTCGCCATCGGCAATGGCATCGTCACCGCCATGCTGGTGGGCGGCGCGCTCCCCATCCTCGAGCATCTTTTCCAAATCACGACCGACATCTCATGGCTGGAAGCGTCGGATTTGAATCATCCGCTTCTGCGCCGGATGACGATCGAAGCGCCCGGCACTTATCATCACAGCCTCGTCGTGGCGAACCTCGCGGAATCGGCCGCCGAAGCGATCGGCGCCAACGCCACGCTCTGCCGTGTCTGCTCCTATTTCCACGATGTCGGGAAACTGGTGAAGCCGGAATATTTTACCGAGAACATGAACTTCGAGCGAAATCCGCACGACGATCTCGCCCCGACGATGAGTGCGCTCATCATCATCGCGCACGTCAAGGAAGGCGTGGATCTCGCCCTCAAGCACGGTCTCAACCAGCAGGTCATCGACGTCATCCAGCAGCATCACGGGACTTCGCTGGTCTTCTATTTCTACAAACGCGCCTTGCAGCAGCACGAGGACGCGCGCGCCGGCGGCAAGATCATGAAGATGCGCGAAGAGGATATCCCCGAAGTCTCCGAGGAGAGTTTCCGTTACAGCGGACCGAAACCGCAAACCAAGGAAAGCGGCATCATCAGCCTCGCCGACATGGTGGAAAGCGCGTCGCGCAGTCTGGAAAAGCCGACCCCGCAGAAGATCGAGCAGCTCGTGACCGATTTGATCGATCAGCGTTTGGCCGATCATCAGCTGGACGAATGTGAGCTGACTCTGCGCGAGCTGAAGACGATCGCGGAACGGTTCCGCTTCACCCTCATGAACATGCTCCACACCCGCATCGCCTATCCGAAGGAAGGCAAGACAACCACCGGCCGTGGCGAGGGCGAGCGACCGGATGTGATGGCCGCGGGCAAACGACCGGCCTCCGCGCCGCCCGTCTCGGCGGCCTGAGCGTGGAAACCTTTGCCATCGAACGGGTGCGCGAGTACGGCGCGCAGATCGCGATCGTTCTCGGGTCAGGGCTTAACTCGTTAGTCACAGAGGCGCCGCGGGATCGCGTCATCGCCTACCAGGAAGTTGCGGATCTACCGCGCTCGAGTGTGAAAGGTCACGTCGGTCGCTTTGTCCTGGGCGAGATCGGCGCCGCTTGTGTCGTCTTCGCGGCGGGGCGCGTGCATCTTTACGAAGGCTATAGCGCGCGAGAAGTGACGACGGGGATTCGTTTTTTGGCCCGCGCCGGGATCGAGCGCCTGATCCTCACGAATGCGGCCGGCGCAGTGAACCCGGGCTTTGCGCCCGGCTCCTGGATGATGTTAACCGACCACCTCAATCTTTGCGGCGCCACGCCATTGTTAGGCAAAACCGATTTCGTAGACATGACCGACGCCTACTCGCCGGCCTGGCGGGAAAAGTTCGCGACCGCCGCGCGGGAAAAAAAACTGCAGTTACATGAAGGCGTCTACGCCGGCGTGCCCGGCCCACAATACGAAACACCCGCCGAAGTAAGAATGATGCGGATGCTCGGGGCGGATGCGATCGGAATGTCGACGGTGTGCGAGACAATTCAGGCGCGCGCGCTCGGTCTCGAGGTCGCAGGTTTTTCCTGCCTGACGAATTGGGCGGCGGGGCTTCATCAGTCGGCGCTCAACCACGAGGAAGTGCTGGCCGCCGGGAATTCGGCGACGAAAGTTCTGCGCCAGTTGCTGGAAGCGGCGTTGTAGCCGGGGGCGTTGACTCCGGCGGCGCAGACCGTAGCCTTGACCGTAGCGATCGTCTCTTACGCTTTTCCCCGCCGGGGTCAACGCCCCCGGCTACAACGCCGGCCATGGCGCGATCTGCCTTGCCCGTGAGGTTCTTCGCCGTCTTCGCGGCTCAGAATGACAAACGCCGGATGCGGATCCTTCGATGCGTCGCTCAGGTCGGATCGCGGGGTGTGGCACGATGCGAGCGCACCACCTTCGAGTGCGTCTTCTTGTGTTTCCTGGCCTTCGCGGTTTTCGTCGAATGCCTGGCGTGCTTCTTTTTCGCGACTTTCGTTTTGTGCGCCGTCTTGTGATGTGTCCCGGCCAGAGTGCGCGGTTTGTGCGCAGAACGGCGCGAGACGGATTCCGCCTTGAGGGACGAGTGGGGCGATGTTGTGTGGTCCAGGTTGGAGGTGCGCCGCGGACGGTAGGGAGTTTCGTAATATTCGAGCGGGCGCCGCATCGGGTACGGCCTCATGAGCGGAGAAGGGGCGGCCGGACGAACGTTGGCGGGCAGCTGCAGGTCGTTGAAGTAATCGCCCACCTCGTAGGCGATGAAGACCTCCGGTGTCACCATCTGGCTGCGGATTTGCCCGGCGCGATCACGGAGTTGGAAATTGTAGATGCCCTCAATCCCGAGCGATTCCGAGAAAGGCAACGGGCGAAATTCCTTCTGAACGACCGTTCCGTCGTAGGCGCAGCTCGACAGGAGCAGGATGGAAATGAGGCAGGTAATGAAGTTGGAGCGCATGCCTGGAAAATTGCGGAACGTCTTTGTAAGCAGTTTCTTCTTCCGCTGCCAAGCATTTTCGCAGGTCCGGCGACGCCCCGGCCGCGGCTCCGCTTCCACTTCTCTTATTCCGCGATCGGTCGGCGCGCGCGCGGCTCGCGGTCCTTCGTCGTGGCCGTGCTGGGCTGGGTGACGAAGGGCCCGCCTTCCATCGGCGCGGCCGAGGTGAAGGCCACGTCCGGCATGTCGCTGGGCAGGCCTTCGAGCGGGAATTCTTTGCGCAAAGGGAAGTAGGGATATCCTTCCCACATGAGGATGCGGCGCAGGTCGGGGTGGTTGTTGAAACGCAGGCCCATCATGTCCCAAATCTCGCGCTCGTGCCAGTTCGCCGTCGGCCAGATGTCGGAGACGGTATCGACCGCGGGCGCGTCTTCCGAGACCCGCAGCTTGAGGCGGAGGTGGACGGCCAGAGTCATCGAGTAAAGCTCATAGACGACCTCGAAGCGTGGCTCTTCGCCAAAGTTATCGACGCTCGAGATATCGAGCAGGTAATCGAAGGAGAGCTCTTCTTTGCAAAATCTCGCGACTTCGCGAATGGCGTCCGCTCTGATTACGAACGTCGTCTCGCCGCGAAATTCAATCTGCTCCTCCATCTTTGAGCCGAGCAGCTTGCCGAGCGAGGTGAGCAGTTCAGGTCCGGTCATGGAGAAGGTTGATGGTTGAGGGAGGAGGGTTGATGGACCAGAAATGCGCGGCGCTAGACTAACGACTCGATCCGGTCGACGAGGCCGCGCTTTTGTCCGGTGAAGGAGCGTTCGCCGCTGATCTTCTCCTGCAACTTCATGAGACCTTCAAGGAGCGCTTCGGGGCGGGGCGGGCAGCCGGAAACGTAAACATCGACGGGCAGAAGTTGGTCGATTCCCTGGAGGACCGCGTAGGAGCGATACATCCCGCCGCTCGAGGCGCAGGCGCCCATCGCGATGACCCATTTCGGTTCCGGCATTTGCTCGTAGATGCGTTTGACCGCGAGCGCCATTTTGTAGGTGACGGTGCCGGCGACAATCATGACGTCGCATTGGCGCGGGGAGAAACGCATCACTTCGGCGCCGAAACGCGCGATGTCGAAACGGGCCGAGGCCGTCGCCATAAGCTCGATCGCGCAGCAGGCCAGCCCCATCGGCATGGGCCAGAGCGAGTTCTTGCGCATCCAGTTCATGGCCGCGTCGAGCCGGGTGAAAATGACGTTGCCCTCGATCTTGGAATCGTAGGCGGCCGGGACGGTTTGCGGAGCGGGCTTGGTCCCGGGCGCGGTCGTTGCAGAAGCCATCGGAGCAATATCCCGGGCGGCTCTTCCCCGCGCAAGGCCGAATCGCAGCCTAACGAATCAGCAGGCCTGCTCTAGTTCGTAATCCCGCTCGGTCCCGATCCGGCCGGATTGGATGATTTCGTGCACGGTCCGGCCGAGTTCGGCCGCCTCGTAAGGTTTCGCGATGACGCCGCGGAATCCCAAATCCTGATAGCAGCTCATGGTCGCGTCCGTCGCGTAACCGCTGGAGACGATCGCGTTCACGGTCGGATCGATCTCGAGCAATCGCTTGAGCGCCTCTTTGCCACCCATTCCCCCCGGGAGTGTCAGGTCGAGAATCACCAAATCGAAACGACGCCCGTTCTGGAGCGACTCGCGATAGAGCTCGACGCCTTTCAGAGCGGTTTCCGCTTCGGTCACTTCGTAACCGAGCCGACCGAGGGTGAACTCTACGAGGGCCCGAATCGCTTCCTCGTCATCCACGATCAAGACCCGGCCGTTGCCGTTGATTGGTTCGGCCACCTCGTCGTTAGGCCTGGGCGCCGGGGGCGGGGCCGGGTCGGGTTGGGCCTGCTGACGCGCGGCCGGCAAATAGACCGTAAAGGTGGCGCCCTGTCCCGGTTCGGAATCGACCGTAATGAGGCCGCCATGATTTTTCACGACCGAATAAGTGGTGGCGAGGCCGAGACCGTTGCCTTTGTCCTTGGTCGTGAAATAGGGATCAAAAATCCGCTTCAGACAGTTTTCAGGAATTCCCATTCCTTCGTCCTGCACCTGGATGCGGATGTAGTCGCCCGCCGGCAGATCGGGCGCCGCGACGGCGGCGTTAGGCGCGGTGAAGTTGCTGCAGCTGACATGCAGGGTGCCTCCTTCCGGCATGGCTTGATCGGCATTCATGACGAGGTTGCCGATCACCTGACTGATTTGTCCGGAATCGAATTCCGCCGGCCAGAGAGCGGGCTCGATCGCCAGCTCGCTCCGACTCTGGGAGCCGCGGAGCGAGAAGCTGACCGTGTCTTCGATCAATTTCCCGATCGACGCCGTCTTTTTGATGGGGGCGCCGCCGCGGGCAAAAGTGAGGAGCTGTTGCGCGAGGTCGCGGGCCCGGAGCGAAGCGTTCTTCGCATCGTTCAGGCGGCTGTGCATCTCATCGTTAGGCGGAAGGATCTGCGAAGCGAGGGAAATGTTTCCGATGATGGCGGTGAGCAGATTATTGAAATCGTGCGCGATGCCACCGGCGAGAAGGCCGAGCTGATCGAGCGTCTCCGTCTTGCGTCGCTCCGTCTCGTCGCGCAGCCGCTGGCTGATGTCGCGGAAGACGAGGACGACGCCGCAGAGCTCGTTTTTGCCGTCGGAAATGGGCGCCGCGACCTGTTCGATCACCCGCTTCGTCCCATCCCGCGCCGTCAGGGTCGAGCGTTCCGGCGTGCCGAGAAGAATCGCTTCCGCCTCGCTCCGGTAGCCGCTCCGCCGGGGGCGGCGTTTCGTCGGTCCCTCCGCGGTGATGTTGAGAACCGCTTTCAATTTCTGCCCGGCGGCTTCGCTGCCCGACCAGCCGGTCATGGATTCGCAGGCCGGGTTTGAGATCAAAATGCGACCGTTCAGATCGGTCGTGATGACGCCGTCTCCGATCGAACCGAGCGTGACCGCGAGGCTGTTCTTCTCCGCCGCCAGTTCTTCTTCGAACTGTTTGCGCTCGGTGACATCGCGGATCATGGCGACGTAAAATTTTTGCTGATCGACCGCCATCTCGTTGAGCGAAATCTCGACCGGGAAAGTGGCGCGCGCCCGCGTCTGGGCGAGAGCGAGGGTGATGCTGCCGGTGCGTTGCACGAGCTGCTCCCAGTTGCAGGGGCAGAGCTTCGCATCGTCGACCCGGTCGAAACATTGCGGAATCAAGTGAGCGAAGGAATCGCCGCTGAATTCGTTCTCCCCGTAGCCAAACATCCGCCGGGCCGCCGGGTTCATGGAATAGATCGCGCCCTTCTGGTCGACCATGATCATTCCGTCGAGAATGTTATCGATGACCGAACGGATGCGGATATCGGCGCTCTCCAGTTTCTTGAACTGCCGCCGGCAAATCACGTAGCTGTAGCAGCCCGAGCCGATCATGAGGAGAGCCGCGACCGCGCAGAGCAGGGCGATCCCGGAGGTGGTGAGAATATTCTCGTGGGCCGCGGCGGTTGAACGCACTTCGTAAAGTTCCATCTGTTCCTTGGCGAACGCGTCCATCAGCCGGCGCACGCCTTCCATTAGTGCTTCATCCGTGGTGCGGTTGCTCGCGTCCGGCTCGGCCCCGGCACGCTTTGCTTCGATATCGGGCACGGCGCACTGCACGATCCAGCGCTCGAGGCGGGCGCGAATCCTTTCCAGCTCGTTCAATTGGCTCGGAGAATTCGCCACGAGGACGGAAAGGTGCCCCTGGAAGGTATAGAAGTTGGCTGTGGCGCGCTTGTAGGATTCGATGAAGGCCGGGTCGCCTGTGAGGACGAATCCGCGCTTCTCCTTTTGCATCTCGTAAACCGCGCGCTCGAGGCGGGGAATGAAATCGAGCACCTGCGTCGTCTGCGCGGCCCATTCCTGTTCGCGGACGCGCTGATTGAGAACGATCTGCTCTTCGCGCTGGACGGAGTGCAAAATTTCGCGGGCTCCGTCGAGTTGAGGACCACCCAGGGCCACCTTGGCCGAGCTCGTTTGCGGCGGCAATTGTTCGCTCCCAGTCGCCATCGACAAACTTCTTTCTTTTACCCAGTTCCAGACGATCTCACGCATTTTTAGAATGCGTTTGCGCTGCTCCGAATTGGCCAGCAGAATCGCCACCAGTTCTTCGCTATGCTTCTGGAAAAGCGCCGTCCGGCGATTGAAATTCTGGAAGTAAATCCTCTCGTGCGTGAGGAGGAATCCACGGTGCGCGTTCTCCAACGCGGCGATGTCGTTTTCGAGCACGCTGCTCAGCCGAATCACGCTGATGGTGTGCGCGCGGAAAGTCGCCTGGCCTTGGTCGCGGTAGGAAATCACGAAGCAGGTGATGGCGAAAACCGTGATGACGCTGACCCCGACGAAGGTGCCGAGAAGAAGCTTGAAATTAAAATGCTCGGGGCTGAGAAGCCGTTCGATCGTGGACCGGAAAAAGGCCGCGCGAGGCGGCCGGTCGGGATAATCCTGGGACGATATGGTGGTCGTAGCCATCAGAATTGTCATAAGCAGGTCCTCTGCCAGACATCTCCGTAATTCAGGATTCCCTTAGCCTTGCCCATGAAGGGCGGTTCTCACGAGGGAAAACGGATCGATTTTCCCTAACGAGGAAAGACCGCCCGATTCGGCTCAGTAGCGGACGCGAACGAGCGTCAGTCCACCCGCCGGCGCGGCCAGCCGCGCCTTGCCGGGGACCGCAGCGTGCAGGCGCTCTCGCACTTCCGCCACCGTTTCCTTGCCGAGTGCGGTGCGGACGATCGCCCCCATCATGAGGCGCACCATCTTGTAGAGAAAGCCGTCGCCGTCGAATTCGATCTCCGTCGCAGCACGAGTCCGCCGCACCCGCACCGATCGGATCGTCCGGGTGGTCGACTCGGGCGGCTTCCCGCGATTGGCGGCAAACCCGGCGAAGTCGTGCCGGCCGACAAAAAGAGCGGCGCCGGCGCGCAAGGCGCGATCGTTCAAATCGCCCGCCACATGCCAGGCACGATCGATCTCGAACGGGAGGAGGATCGGACCGCTGGCAATCCGGTAACGGTAAATCTTTCCGCGAGCCGAGAAGCGGGCGTGGAAAGTCCGCGGCGCGAAACTCGCCCTCACGATGCGAATCGGCGGCGGAAGCGAAGCGTTGAGCGCGTTTTGCCAAATGCCGGAGGCGAGCCGGCCCGAGGGGACATCGGCGTGTGCGCATTGTCCGAGGGCGTGAACCCCGGCGTCGGTTCGGCCGGCGCCGTGCACGCGAATTTTTTCGCCTGCGACAGTGGCAAACGCTTTCTCGAGCAGGTCCTGGATCGTCCCGCCGCCCGCCTGGCTCTGCCAACCGCGGAAAGGCGCGCCGTCGTAGGCCACGATCAGTTTGAGCCGCTGTTTGTCTGTAGAAGTCATCGGTCGACGCCCCGGCTACAACACTGGCCGCGCGCTGCGCCAGCGGGGTCAACGCCCCCGGCTACAACACCATCAGCATCGTTAGGCAAAATCGATCGGCTCGCCATCGCCCTGGTTTGCCGGGAGGCTGTCTAGGTAACTTTGCAGGAGCATCTGCGCGGCTACCTGGTCGATATAGCCGCGCGTCTGGCGCGTCGATTTTCCCGCTTCCTGCAGGGCGCGGTGCGCCGCGACGGTCGAGAGCCGCTCGTCCCAGGTCCGCACTTCGCAGGGAACGACCGCGCGCAGTTTTTCGGCGAAGGCCTGCGCTCCTTCCGCCGCTGCGCCCAGCTCGCCATTCATGTGCCGCGGTAAACCGACCAGGATCCGCTCGACATTTTTTTCGCGCACGATCGCCGCGATCCGCGCCGCCGGGTCAGCTGTCTTCGCGACCGGAATGGTCTCGGCCGGATGGGCCAGCATTTGCAATTCATCGGAAAGGGCCACGCCGATCCGGGCCGTTCCGTAGTCGATCCCGAGAATGCGCTTCATTGCAGTTCCGGCGGCAGCTCGGCGACGAGATTCTTGATCTTCTCCGCATCGCGGCGGTTGCAAATGAGGAGCGCGTCGGCGGTCCGCACGACGATGAGATTGTGCACTCCGAGGAGCGCGATCCTGGCCGAAGTGCCGTTGAAGATGATGTTGTCGGTCGCGTTCAGGGCGGTCACATCGCAGTTGGCGGCGTTGCCTTTTTCGTCCTTCGTCAGGTAGGAGGCGACCGCGCGCCAGCCGCCCACATCATCCCAGTCGAAGCTCGCTTCCACCATCAGGACGCGATCGGCTTTTTCCATGATCGCGTAATCGAAAGAGATCCGGGGAAGTTTGTTAAAGCGGTCGCGCAGGGCCGGCTCCCAATTGTCCGGCGCGCGTAGTCGCGAGATGAAATTGGCCAGCTCCGGCGCGTGCCGGTTGAACTCGCTCAGGACCGTCGGGACCGACAAGACGAACATCCCGGTGTTCCAGCGAAACTTGCCGTTGCGGACGAAACTGTCGGCTAATTCCGCGTTCGGCTTTTCGCGAAAACGGACGACCCGAAAAACCGAATTCGCCGCGTCGCGCAACGGAACCGGCGCGCCTTGTTCGATGTAGCCAAATCCCGGGCAGGCCCAGGTCGGTTTCACGCCGATCGTCACCATCGCGCCGGTCTCTTCCGCAGCCCGCACCGCCGTCCGCAATGTCTCGTGAAACGCCGCTCGATCCTTAATCACGTGATCCGCCGGAAGCACGAGCATGGTCGCCTGATGATCGCGTTGCGCCACCCAGCCAGTGGCGAGAGCGACAGCCGCGGCGGTATCGCGCTTGGACGGTTCGGCCACGATATTTTCCGGCGGCAGATCGGGAAGGAGCGCGCGCACGGCGGGTTCCTGATCAACATTCGTCAGGATCAAAATGTGCGTGCGCGGGACAAGCCCATCGAGCCGATCGATCGTCTCCTCGAGCAACGTTTTTTCCGAGACCAGCGGGAGGAGCTGCTTGGGACGCGCCCGCCGGCTCAGCGGCCAGAAACGTTCGCCGCTACCGCCGGCGAGGATGAGCGCAAAGAGGGAATTCATCATGGAGACAGAGGCGGCGGCGATCGGAATGGACGCGTGATTTCCCGTTTCTTTTTTGCGTCGAGATGCGTAAAGATAGGCGATGTCAATTTCGTTATCCATTCCAAAAACAGCGGAAGCCCTTCCGCTGGACGGATTGCTGACTTTGACCCGGACCGCCTTCGGCCTTGGCCTCGGCCTGCTCATCGCCGAACGGCTGGATCGGCCCGCGCGGCAGGCGACGGCGATCGCGCTCGTCTCCGTGGGGACGCTCGCCATCATTCCGCTCCTCGTGAAGAAGGCGATGGAGCGGATCAACCGGCCGGAATCGGAGCGCGGGATGCAGCGGCGGCTGCGCTCGATCCGGGGCGATTCAGGCTATCGCTCCGAAGTTGACGTTTATTGAGCGGCGTTGTAGCCGGGGGCGCAGACTCCGGCCGCGCGGGGCAGCGGCCTCACCACGCCGGGGTCACCCCCCCCCGCTACAACGAGACAACGCGGTTTGCTTGATCGCGCGGTTTCGCCGAAGTAAGTCCACCCGATGACCGCACGGACTGCTGCTTCTTCCAAAAACGCCCTTCGCGAAAGATGCGAGGCCATCCTCAAGGAAGAAGAAATCCTCCGGGAAGGCGGCGGCAAGGTTGGCCAGGAACGACAACGCAAGCGCGGCCGGCTTCCGGCGCGCGAGCGCGTCGACCATCTGCTCGATCCGGGCGCGGAATTTTTCGAGATCGGTCTCTGGGCGGCTTACAAAATGTACGAGCAATGGGGCAGCGTCCCGGCGGCGGGCGCGGTCGCCGGCATCGGCAACGTCGCTGGAATTCCCTGCATGATCATCGCGAACGACGCGACCGTGAAAGCAGGCGCGTTTTTTCCCCAGACCGCGAAGAAGCTCATCCGCGCGCAAAGGATCGCTTTCGAGAATGCGCTTCCGATCATTTATCTGGTCGATTCCTCCGGCGTGTTCCTCCCGATGCAGGACGAAATTTTCCCCGATGAAGACGATTTCGGCCGGATCTTTCGCAACAACTCCGTCATCTCCGCGGCCGGCATTCCGCAGTTCGCCGCGATCATGGGAAATTGCGTCGCGGGCGGCGCCTACCTCCCGGTGCTCTGCGACAAAGTCCTCATGACGGAGGGGAGCGGTCTTTATCTCGCCGGGCCGTCGTTAGTCAAAGCGGCCATCGGTCAGGTCGTCGATACGGAAGAGCTCGGGGGCGCTCACATGCATGCCGAAATCAGCGGGACGGTCGATTTTTACGAGAAGGATGACGTGTCCTGCATCAAACGGCTGCGTTCGTTAGTCGGCCACTTGCCGGAAGCGGAAGCGGCCAAAAAAAATGGCGGGAAAAAGAAAACTGCCGGGCCGGAGAAAAAGCCCGAAGCAGTTTACGATCTCATTAGTCTGGAAGGTCAGAAGCAATACGACGCGCGCGACCTCCTCGCCTCGATCATCGATGCCGGTTCGCTCGACGAATACAAAGCCGACTACGGCAAGACGCTCGTTACCGCCTATGCCCGGCTCGGCGGACATTCCGTCGGGATCGTCGCCAATCAGCGGCATCAGGTGCGGACGAAAAAGGCCGGCATCCAGATGGGCGGCGTCATTTACTCCGATAGCGCCGACAAAGCCGCGCGCTTCATCATGGATTGCAACCAAACCGGGCTGCCGATCATTTTTTTCCAGGACGTGACCGGGTTCATGGTCGGGCGCGACGCGGAACAGAGCGGCATCATCCGGAGCGGCGCGAAGCTGGTCAACGCGGTCAGCAATTCCGTCGTGC
>JBBQHV010000016.1:0-14419 GCA_038324295.1 Chthoniobacterales bacterium | reverse complement strand
CCCACGTTGGCCGCGCAAAGGCCTCCACGAGCCAGCGAGACTTTCTCGAATAAGCGCCGGCGCGTCATCTATTCCGATGACTCCGAAGCCGGGCCCGCCGATGGGTTTGAGTCTGTCATACACTTTGACGCCGGAGGCGTGCTGGAAATTAGCCGGTGGTGAAGCGAAGCGAGAACCACCGGAACCTTCATTTGAAAGGAATTGCGCCCCGGAGGGGGCGGGCGCAAGCGGGTATCCGCGCTTCCGGCGCCCCTCCGGGGCGCGCTCGTGTCGGGGATGATTCCGGTGGTTCCGGCTCGCTGCGCTCGCTTCACCACCGGCTAATTTCCGGCGTCCCTCCGGGACACGGGAGCTGCCTGGCATTATTGTGGAAGCCTCAAAGTTCATAACACGCACTACGGGCCTCTCCGTTCACGGCGAATTTCGGTGATCCATCCGGCAAGTGAGGCGATAAAAAGAGCGGCTCCCACTCCGAGAATGACCGTGGAGGTAATAAAGCCCCAGAAAAAGAAGGCGGTCCCCATGGCGAGTCCAGCGGGGAAATAATTTGGCCGAGGCAGCTTCTCGTCCGGGAGCACTTCCCATCCTTCCGGCACTTGTTCGGTATCAGTATTCATAAATTGTCAGGCAGCCGTTTGAATCGATGTCGGCTCTCCGAACCAGCGGGCGATCTGAGCGAAGATGGCGCCAAGATAGATGAAACACATCGGCACCCACATGAGAAGGCCGCCAATCTGTTGATCCCGCTCGGGAGTCATTGTCCAGGTCGATCGAATCGTGTTCGAGATCGCGAGCGGGTCGGCCGCCGATATGCTGTAGATGGGACACACAGTGATCGGCGAAAAAGTAAGAATAATCCCCAGTGCGCTGCAGGTGACGCAGGCGCTGAAAAGATAAAGCACCGCGCCCGGTGGTGAGAGTCGCTCCTCCTCACGCGGCGCGATCACCTGACTCCAGAAGAGCGTTCCAAGAATGACCAGCGAGGCGGTTTGCACCGCATAGACCGGGCGCGAGGAGACCGCGGCATTGCAAAGCGAGGGATAATGCCAGAACCACATCGCGCCGACGCCAGCAATCCAGCCCGCTAGTGGATGAGTCAGAATGCGCGGCGGCCAGTTGAAGGAAAACGAACGTGGCAGACTAACGAGTAATAGAGCTGGAACGATGAGCAAAAGCAAAATGTGCTGCAGCATGTGCGCGCTAAAGAGATAGCCATCGGCGAGCGCGTTGATTGGCGAAAGCAGGGCGAGAAGGAAAATAAGCAACGCCGCGAGGAACCATCCAAGCCGTCGCGTCACGCCAAATGCGATGAGATAAGCGGCGAGGCTGACAGTCGCGACGATCAGAGCGATCGGATTCCAGGACCAGGCGGAGAGTAGGAATTGTTGAGTGCTCATTAGAGGCGAGGCAGGATGTAAACGACCGAGAGAACAAAGACCCAGACGAGATCGACAAAATGCCAGTAGAGCCCGACCGCATCGAGCGCGGGCCATGGTTTCTTCTTTGAGTCACCGGCCAGGGCGAGGCCGAGCAGGATCAAAAGCGCGATGAGTCCCACGCAAACGTGCAACCCATGAAACCCGGTCAAAGTGAAGAAAGTCGTCGCGAAGAGATTCGAGCTCACGGTAATTCCGCTCTTAAACAGGTGCCAGTATTCCAAGCCCTGCCCGATGATGAAAATACCGCCGAGGACAATCGTCGCGGTTAACCAGCCAATCATCTTTCGTTGATGGTTATTGCGCAGGCTGGCTTCGGCTCGCCAAATCGTAAAGCTGCTCGCAAAAAGACAAATGCTGAAAAGGCCGGTCTTCAGCAGATCCAAGCCGCGCGCATTCGGTCCACTTTGCGGAACGGCGTTATAATAGAGAAAGGCCAGGATCAGGATGCCGAAAAATCCGGTTTCCGAGATGATGAAGCTGACGATGCTGGTCTTGTTCTTCTCCGGCTTGAACTGATCGATCGCTCCTCTGCTTCCGACCACGGGATCGGGCCGATCCGGATTTGCGATATCCCAGAGCGGCCGGCGACTTGTGATCGGCGGCAGGGCGCGAAAATTCTCATGCGGCGGCGGTGAGGTGGTGGCCCATTCGAGCGTCCAGGCATTCCAGGGATTGCTGCCCGCTTTTTCACCAAACAGGAGGCTTACCACAAGGTTCCAAACGAAAACAAGCGAGGCCGCCGCCATAAGGAACGCGCCAACTGTCGAAACCATATTCATCCAACCCCAGCCGGGCAGATCGGCATAAGTGTAAATTCGCCGCGCCATTCCTGCGAGTCCGAGAAAGTGCTGAGTGATAAAGGTCATGTTAAAGCCGATGACCATGAGCCAGAAACTCCATTTCCCAAGCCGCTCCGAGAGAAGGCGGCCGCTCATCTTTGGAATCCAGTAGTGGAGAGCCCCCAGAATCGCGAAGACGATCAGGCCGACAAAGACAAAGTGGAAATGCGCGACCAGGTAATAACTGTTCTTGGTCTGCCAATCGAGCGGTGCGACCGCGTGACTTACGCCCGTCAGGCCAGCAAGCAGGAATTGGAGAAGCGCCGCGATGCAGAAGAGCATCGGCGTATCGAAGTGGATGCGCCCGCCGATCATGGTCGCGCTCCAGTTCAAGACCTTCACGCCGGTCGGGATCGCGATCAGCATGCTGGAAGCGATGAAAAACAAATCGATCGTATGCCCGAGCCCGACCGTAAACATGTGGTGCGCCCAAACACCAAGACTTAGAAAAGCGATCGCGACTGTCGAACCGGCGACAAACTCGTAGCCGAAGATCGGTTTGCGCGAGAAGACCGGGATGATTTCGGATAACAGCCCGAAGGCTGGGATGGCGACGATATAAACTTCCGGATGTCCAAACGCCCAGAAGATGTGCTGCCACATGATGGCTGAGCCCCCCGGCATGAGAAAGAAGTGTGTGTTGAGCAGGCGGTCGATCAGGAGCATGACCAGGCCCGCGTTCAGGACCGGCAAAGCAAGGATGACAAGAAACGCATTCACGAAAATCATCCAGGTGAAGAGCGGCAACCGCCGCAGTGTCATTTGCGGCGCGCGGCTGCAAAGCACTGTGGCGATGAAATTGATATTGGCGCCGACTGAGCCGATGCCGAGGACAAGGAGTGAGAGCGCCCAGTAATCCACTCCGGATTGCGACGAGTAAGGCGTCTCACTGAGCGGTGCATAGGCGAACCATCCTACCGCCGGTGCCCCTCCGGCGAGAAAGCTGAAGTGAAGGAGAATCCCGCCAAAGGGGACGAGCCAAAAGCTATAGGCGTTCAACCGCGGGAAAGCCATGTCGCGCGCGCCGATCTGGAGCGGCACGATGTAGTTCGCGAGACCGAAAAGCACCGGCATGGCGACGAGAAAAATCATCGTCGTCCCGTGCATGGTGAAGACCATGTTATAGGTGTCCGGATGAAGCAGCGTGCTGTTTGGGACGGCGAGCTGGAGTCGAATCAGCAGCGCCTCAATTCCACCGATGACGAAGAAGACGAGCCCCGTCACCATGTAAAGAATGCCGATTCGCTTATGGTCAACGGTCGAGAGCCAGGCCATTTTCCAGTGCTCCCGTTCCTCGGGAGACAAGAGGCCGGTGCGTTCCATGACCGTCGCGAGTTCGCTCATTTTAAAGTCTCGATGTAATCGCTCAGTTGTGTCACCTGACTCTTGCTAAACTGGTAGTCAGGCATCTTCACCCCGGGCTTGACCTCTTGTGGGTCCGTCAACCAACGACGCAGGTTACGAGGCGTGTTATCGGCAATTCCAGCGCCGAGCTTTTTGCGACTCGCAAAATGAGTGAGATCGGGGCCAACCCCTGCCGTCGCCGCCGTGCCATTGATGGCGTGACAATTCATGCAGCTCGTCTGCTGAAAAAGCGCCAGTCCTTGCATCGCGCTCTGGCCAGTCGGGATTTTCGCCGGAGCCAGTTGTGCTTGCTCCCAGGCTTGAAATTGCTCCGGCGTCTCTGCGACGACCAGAAAATGCATCCACGCATGCTCCGTCCCGCAAAATTCCGAGCAAACCCCGAGATAAGTCGCAGGATGGTCCGATTGAATCCAGATGTTGTTCGGATGACCGGGCACAGTCGTCATCTTCCGACCCAGTTCCGCTACCCAAAACTCGTGCAAAACATCGGCCGACTCGAGCCGGATCGAGAGCGGCGTGCCCGCGGGAATGTGAATTTCATTTGCCGTCACCACACCGGACTTCGGATAGCGCGCCTCCCACCACCATTGGTGCCCGGTAATGACAATGTCCGGTTCCGGGGCAGGCGGCGGATCGGCTGCTCCCATCGTTTTCCAACTGAGGATAAAGAGCGCGACGACGATGAGAAACGGGATCGTCGTCCAAACCAGCTCCACCGTTTTGTTCCCGGCGACCTGCTTCGGATCGCTTTCGCCTTCGCGCCAGCGGCAGCGCATGAGCGCGTAAACGATCATCCCGGCGACGATCGCGAAGACGATCGCAAAAATGATCCCCGCCACGATCGCGAGATGAAAAATCGCGCGCGCCTGCGGCGATTGCGGGTCGAGAACAGTCAGCGCATTCATGTCGGCGAAACTTGTGTAACAGGGAAACGCTGAACCGCTCCAGCGCGAAGTCGTTGTCTTTCGCCTTCGGCGACAATTTCAGCCGCTTTTTTTTCCAAAAGTCTATTTCGCCAGGCTTTGGGCGAGCGCGAAAAGGTCGGGCTTGAGCGGCTTTTGTTTGCCGACAATGTCGCCTAACGAAGTCGTCGTGATCTCCGAGCGTTGCATCCCGACCAGCACTCCGTGATCGCCCGCAAGCAGAATATCGGCCGCGGCCGCGCCCAGACGGGTGGCGAGAATGCGATCGAACGCCGTCGGAGCGCCTCCGCGCTGGACGTGTCCCAGCTTGGTCACGCGCAAGGAAAACTGGAGTCGCTCGTGATGCCGGCCGAAGTAATTGCTCAGCTTCTCTGCGTCATATTCTGCGCCCTCCGACACGACCGCGAGCGCGTGCGATTTGCCCCGGTCATAAGCGGCCAGCAGCTCCCTCGCGACCTCCTCCGGATCACTCGGCACCTCCGGAATGACGATCGCATCTGCGCCGCCGGCGAGGCCGGACATGAGAGCGATATAACCGCACTTGCGGCCCATCACTTCGACGAGAAACCCGCGTCCGTGCGAGAGCGCCGTCACCTTCAACCGATCGATTGCTTCCAGCGCGATGTTGAGCGCGGTATCGACCCCGATCGTGACGTCGGTCCCGCAAAGATCGTTATCGATCGTGGAAGCCACCCCGACGACGGGGAAGCCACGCCGCGCGATGTCGTGCGCGCCGGCCTGGGAGCCGTTCCCGCCGATCACGATCAGCCCTTCAATTCCCTTTTTGCCTAACGACTCCACCGCTTTCGCCACTCCGGCTTCGGATTGAAACTCGGCGCAGCGCGCGCTCCCCAGTATCGTGCCGCCGAGCTGGATGATTCGTCCGACATCGCGCGCTCCGAAGGGAACAAAATCTCCCGCGATCAATCCCGCATAGCCGCGGCGCACCGCCTGGACTTCGGCCCCATGAAAAAGAGCCGGGTGACGGCGCGAATGGCGGCGTTCATTCCCGGCGCGTCACCGCCGCTGGTCAGAAGTGCGATTCGTTTCATGATCGAGTACTAAAGAGGGGTAGTGACCGAATCAAACAAAGTGCCTCTCCGGCCTCCGGCAGCGGCCGGGAGAGATTATTTCAATCCAGCGTTTGCACTCCGCCGCCGTTGACGAACAACACCTGCCCGCTCACCCATTTTGAAATGGGCGCGGCGAAATAGAGGACGGCGCCGGCGATGTCGGCGGGCTCTCCCAGGCGTCCCAACGGGGTGTGGGCCAGCATCTTTTTCTCTCTTTCCGGCATCAGCACCGAAGCCAGCGCGTCGGTTCGGACCGCGCCGGGTCCGACTGCATTGACACGGATTTCCGGGCCGTAATCGAATGCCAGATTCGAGGTCATGTGATTGATCGCCGCCTTCGATGAGGCATAGGCGCTAATCGCCGGGCTCTTATTGATCGAGCTCATCGAGGACATGTTGATGATCGAGCCGTAACCGGCCTTCTTCATGTGCGGCGCGCAGAGCTGTGAGAGGCGCCACATGCTAAAAACGTTGAGCTGAAAAACGTGCGCGAACTGCTCGACCGTGATTTGGTCGGGGCTTTCGCGGCCCGCGCCGCCGCCGCCCACGTTGTTCACCAGAATGTGGAGCGCACTAAACTTCTCCAGCGTCTTATCTACCAGGTTCGTTAGGTCGTCATCCTTAAGGACATTGCAGGAGACAGCCAGCCCCTTTCCGCCGTGAGTGGTGATTTCATCGACGACGGCTTGCGCGTCCTCGGTTTTCAAATCGGCGACCACGACGTTGGCGCCGAACTGGGCCAGCATCAGGCAACACGCTTTGCCGATGCCGTTGCCGCCGCCGCTGACGATTGCGGTCTTGTTTTGTAAGTCGAAAAGCTCGGGCAGATTCATGTTTGGTTCTCCTATTTCTCCATCAGATACGCAGCGACGGCCGCGTACGCGGGCAGCGAAGTTGGATCGTTGGCGCTGTTGGCGGCGATGGGATGCGAAGCAAAGCGCACCAGAACCAACTCGGCTTTGGGGTCGATGTAAATCGTCTGGCCATGCACGCCGCGCGCCGCGAAAGCGCCGTCTGCATTTTCCGTGATCCACCACATATCCCGGTAGGAGCAGCCGGGCAGTTCGGGATGCGCGGATTTGGCGAAGGCTTCTTTGCTGCCGCCTTTCTCAATGTCTTCGACGGCGGCAGGTGGAAAAATCTGTTCTCCATGCCATTTGCCTTTGTTGCGAAGCAATTCGCCAAAGCGCGCCATGTCGCGCAAACCGGCGCTAAGTCCGCCCCCGGCGAAAGGAATGCCCAGCTCGTCGACTTGATAGTAGGCATCCTGCTCCATGCCGACCCGGCTCCAGATCAAATCGGATAACAGTTGCGCGACCGATTTTCCGCTCGCACGCGAGATAATCCAGCCGAGCGCGTCAGCGTTAGGCGTTTTGTAGCCAAAGGCTTCGCCGTGCTCGCCCTGTTTTGCGATGGTTTGCAGCGCGGCGAAATAGCCGATTGGCCCGCTATAATCCCTGGCCTTGAGCAGCGGATTGCCTGCCGCGGAATAACTCCAGATTTCGGCATCCGGATCCGCGTAACTCTCGCTGAACTTTAGCGCCGTCGTCATATCCATGACCTGCCGCACCGTGGCGTCGCCAAAGACGGAACCTTTTAATTCCGGCACGTAGTCAGTCACCAGCGCGTCCGGTTTCAAGCGACCTTCGGCGACCAGAATGGATGCCAGCGTGCCAGTAGGCATCGATCTTGCGCAGTAGCTCCTTGGAGAGAGGCTTTTTGCTCGAGGTCCTTTTCATGACTGCCCCTCCATCTCGGCCGAATACTTCCCAAACCGCGCCGCGCCGTTGCAACGCGCGCGGCGATAGAGCGCCTTTTGCGCGGCGGGAACGTTTTCCGGCTGTCCCGCCCACGCCGTCAGCGCCGGCGTTTGTAAAGCGCGCCCGAATGAAAAGCCCAGCTCCCATGGCTGTCCGCCGCGAGCGTTGATCGCATTGAGGTTGCGCGTCGCATCGACATCGCTCAGGCCGCCGGAGAGAAAGACGATGCCGGGAACAGCCGCGGGGACGGCCCGCCGGAAACAGCGCAAGGTTGCATCCGCGACTTCTGCCGGGCTGGCCGGTTGCGGGCATTCCTTGCCTGCCACAATCATGTTGGGCTTGAGCAATATTCCTTCCAGGGCCACGCGATGTTCCGATAAGGCAGTGAAGACGGTTTCCAGGGTCGCCGTCGTGACCTCTTCGCAACGCTCGAGGGTATGACTGCCATCCATCAGCACTTCCGGCTCGACAATCGGAACAAGCCCGGCTTCCTGACTTAGGGCCGCGAAACGCGCGAGCGCATGCGCGTTACTTCTCAGGCAGGTGCGACTGGGAATACCGTCACCGATCGTGATCACAGCGCGCCATTTCGTAAAACCAGCGCCGAGCCTGGCATACTCGGCCAGCCGATCGCGCAATCCGTCCAATCCTTCGGTGACTTTCTCGCCAGGAAAATGAGCGAGCGCCTTCGCGCCTTTATCGACCTTGATGCCAGGAATTATATCCTGGCGCGTCAATAACTCGATCAGCGGCTGTCCGTTCGCGTCGCGTTGCCGGAGCGTTTCATCGAAAAGAATGACGCCACTGATGAACTCACCCAACTTCGGGGTGGAAAACAAGGCTGCGCGATAGTCGCGCCGAGTCTCCTCCGTCGACTCCACGCCGATGGTTTTGAAGCGTTTCTCGATCGTCGGTGTGCTTTCGTCCGCGGCGAGAATTCCCTTGCCGGGAGCGACCAGTTTTTGCGCTATCTCAGACAACGATGACTTATCAGTTAGGTTTGTTTTCATGGATTATTTTTCTTCGGAGGAACTCAAATGCCGCGCCACCGCTCATGCCATCATTCACTCCTCGTCAGGAGAGATAACGCGCACGGTCACTCGATCGGTTCCGGAAGAGATGGCATCGGCGCCAGTTTCGTTCTTCTTTGGGTCGAGAGCGAGCCCGCGTTCAGGGTCAGGATCATTTCGTCGTTGCTCATTTGGAATCGTTTGGCGAACGGAGCTGTCCTGAGCTTATTTTGCCAGGCTTTGGGCGAGGGAAAAGAGCTCGGGGTTGAGCGGCTTCTGTTTCCCAACGATCTCGCCTAACGACGTCGCCGTGATCTCCGAGCGTTGCATCCCGACGAGCACGCCGTGATTCCCGGCCAGGAGATGGTCGGCCGCGGCCGCGGCCAGGCGCGTGGCGAGAATCCGGTCGAAGGCCGTCGGCGCGCCCCCGCGCTGGACGTGCCCCAGCTTCGTCACGCGCAGAGAAAACTGGAGCCGCTCGTGCTGCTGGCTGAAGTAATTGCTCAGCTTCTCCGCGTGGTATTCCGCGCCCTCCGACACGACCGCGAGGGCGTGCGATTTTCCCCGGTCATAAGCGGCCAGTAGCTCGCTTGCGACCGTCTCCGGATCACTCGGGAGTTCCGGGATGACGATCGCATCGGCGCCGCCCGCGAGACCGGACATGAGCGCGAGGTATCCACACTTGCGACCCATCACCTCGACGAGAAAACCCCGGCCATGAGAAAGCGCCGTGACTTTCAACCGATCGATCGCTTCGAGCGCGATATTGAGCGCGGTGTCGACCCCGATCGTGACGTCGGTCCCGCAAAGATCGTTATCGATTGTGGAAGCCACTCCGACGACGGGAAACCCGCGCCGGGAAAGATCGAGCGCGCCGGCCTGGGAGCCGTTCCCACCGATCACGATCAGGCCTTCGACGCCGTTTTTGCCTAACGAGTCCACCGCTTTCGTCACTCCGGCCTCGGATTGAAACTCGGCGCAGCGCGCGCTCCCTAGGATCGTGCCGCCGAGCTGGATGATTCGTCCGACATCGCGCGCGCCGAAGGGAACAAAATCTCCCGCGAGCAATCCGGCGTAGCCGCGCCGCACGGCATGGACTTCGGCCCCATGAAAAAGCGCACGTCGGGTGACGGCGCGAATGGCGGCGTTCATGCCGGGCGCGTCGCCGCCGCTGGTCAGAAGTGCGATTCGTTTCATGATGGAGTACTAAAGAGGGTCGTGACCAAAGCAACCAAGGCAGAACCCACTGGAGTAGAGACGGGAAAACCGAAACAATGAAAGCCTGTTGCGCGACATCCGGTTCCGGCGGAGCGCCGCCTTACCGCCTTCTTCTCTTCTTCGCCGGACTTTGCGGCCTCTGCACCTTGAGCGGATTTATTCTGCAAAGGACCGGAAGCTCGCCCTGGCTTTTCGTTAGTCTATTTGTTGTCGCCTATCTGGCTGGCGGCTGGTTTGCCTCCGTGGAGCTCGGCCGGGAGCTGCTCCGGGGCGAGTTCAACATTAACCTCCTCATGATCGTGGTCGCGCTCGGCGCGGCCGGGATCGGGGCCTGGGCGGAAGGCGGGACGCTGCTTTTTCTCTTCTCGCTCAGCAACGCGCTCGAGCAGTTTGCCAATCATCGGACCGAGCAAACCATCAGCTCGCTCCTGCGTTCCGCGCCCGAGACGGCGGTTCGGCGCGAGGAGGGTGAGTGGGTGGAAGTTTCCGCCGATTCGTTAGGGGTGGGCGACGAACTGCTCGTTAGGCCAGGACAACTTTTCCCGGTCGATGGCGAGGTGCTCGAAGGCGCGACGAGCGCGGATGAATCGACTCTCACCGGCGAAGCGCTCCCGGTGGCGAAGGAAAAAGGCGACAAAGTGAGCGGTGGGACGATGAACCTGGACGGCCAGGCGGTGATCCGCGCCCAGCGCCTGCCGAGCGAGAGCGCGGTCCAGCGCATCATCGATCTGATCGAAAATGCGAAGGAACAAAAGGCGCCGGCGCAACGTTTCACCGACAGCTTTACTCGCTATTACACGATCACGGTGCTGGCCGGCAGCGTCCTCTTTTTTGCCTGGCTCTTCTTCTGGCTGCGCGAGCCTCTTGCCCAATCCATCTATCGGATGATGACGCTGCTCGTCGTCTCGTCACCGTGCGCGCTCGTTCTTTCCATTCCCTCGGCGATTCTGGTCGCGATCGCGGCCGGGGCGCGCCGGGGGATTCTGTTCCGCGGTGGTGTCGCGGTCGAAGCCCTCGCCGGGGTGAATCATTTCGCCTTTGATAAAACCGGCACGCTCACGACCGGCGAGCTACAGGTGGCGCGGCTCGAGCCGGCGGGCGATGCCTCAGCCACCGAGCTGCTCGAAGTGGCGAGCGCCCTCGGGCAATATTCCACTCATCCGCTTTCGCGCGCGGTCGTGCGCGAGGCGGAGCGGCTCGGGCTCAGGAATCCCGAGGCGCAAAATGTGACCAACCTTCCCGGCTTCGGCATGGAAGCGAAGATGGGCGCGGGCCGCGTCTTCGTTGGGAGCCGTAAATTGATGGAGCAAGAGGGCTTTACCACGGCCGGGTTCGCGGCGGACAGCGCGGAAGCCGAAGTCTGGGTCGCGCGTGGGCGATTACTCGGCCTGATTCGACTGCGCGATCGTTTGCGCGCGGCGACGCCGGCGGTGATTGCGGAGCTCAAGCGGGAGGGTAACTCGGTCGTCCTGATTTCGGGCGATCGCGCTCGGGCGGCGCAGGCGGTCGCGCGCGAAGCCGGGATCGAGGAAGTGCACGCCGATCTCACGCCTAACGAGAAGCTGGAATGGATTCATCGCTGGCGCGCCGCGGGCAAAACCGTGGCCATGGTGGGCGACGGGATCAACGACGCGCCGAGCCTGATCGCCGCCGACGTCGGCCTCGGGATGGGCGCGCGTGGTTCCGATGCCGCCCTCGAACAGGCCGACGTGATCCTGATGCACGATCGAATCGAAAATGTGCCGACGGCTTTGCAGCTGAGCCGCGCTGCCCGGCGGGTCATTCGACAGAATCTTGTGATCTCGTTAGGGGTCGTCGCCGTCCTTATTGTCCTCGCGCTCGCGCAGAAGATTAGTCTATCGTTAGGCGTGGTTGGGCATGAAGGGAGCACGGTTGTGGTGGTGCTGAACGGTCTGCGCCTGCTCCGGCTCCGAGGACAGAGTCCGGTGGAAAGTTCTCCGCAACTCGCCGAAGCCGAAGTCGCGGCGTCGTTGGCAGCCGGTGCCGGATCTCCGCGCGGAGGAGTGTGAAGGAGTTGGAGGGCTCTTTGATGCGCAAAGAGATCCTGTGTCCGCATGGAGCGAGCGGCTTTTCGTCGATATTTTTCTGCGCGCGGGTTGGAGGTAACACCTCCAACCGACGGGGTGACACCCGTCCTCCCCGGAATCAATCTGATCTCGAGGGCGTGGGTTGACAGCTTCCGCGGAGCCGCGCCTAACGACTCATCCTTCCGTTGAAACCGTCGCTGCGCCCGCCTCCTGATGCAACGCCTGTTCCAAGGCGCGCCAGGGGAGCATCGCGCATTTCACCCGCTGCGGGAATTTTCGCACCCCGCGCATGACCGCGAGATCACCCAGGCCGGTGGGCGACTCGGCGCACTCGCTTACGACGAGATCGTGGAAGGCGCGCAGCATTTCGAGCGCGACGGCGCGCGGTTTGTTTTTCAACTTTGCTGTCATGAGTGAAGCGGAAGCCTGGCTGATGGCACAGCCGTGCCCGGTGAATTGCAGCTCCTGCAAACTGCCATCGGGTCCGAATTTCACTCCGAGATCGATCTCATCGCCGCAGGACGGGTTATCGCCATGCACCCGCACGCTCGCGTCCGGCAACTCCCCGAAATTCCGCGGGCGGCGCGAATGATCGAGGATCACTTCCTGATAAAGCTCTTCCAGTTCTGAGTTCATGCGAAGAAACGAGCCGCCGCGCGCAGTATCTCGACCATGCGATCGACTTCCTCGGCGGTGTTATAAAAGTAAAAGCTCGCCCGGGTCGTGCCCGGCAAACCGAACTTGCGCATGAGCGGCTGATTGCAATGATGCCCGCCGCGCAGGGCGAGACCCTTCTGATCGGCGAAGGTGGTGAGATCGTGCGGGTGGACGCTTTCCATGACGAAACCGACAAGCGCGCCGCGTTCGTCGCGCGGGCCGAGCAGGCGCATTCCCGGCAGCTCGGCAAGTTGCGCAACGGCCTGCGCGGTGAGCTCCGAATCGTGCGCGAAGATCGCCGGCCGCCCGATCTCGTCGAGGTAATCCATCGCGGCCGCGAGTCCGATCGCGCCGGCAATGTTTGGCGTGCCTGCCTCGAAACGGTGCGGCGCCTTTTTGAAGGTGCTCTTCTCCAGGGTCACGCTCACGATCATTTCGCCGCCGCCTTCCCACGGCGGCATCGCGTCGAGCATTTCCGCGCGACCATAGAGCACACCGATCCCGGTCGGCCCGCACATTTTGTGTCCGGAGAAAGCGAGAAAATCGCAGCCCAATTCCTGGACGTCGAGCGGGAGATGGCCCGCGCTTTGCGCCGCATCGATCAGCGTGACGACACCACGCGCGCGCGCCGCGCGGCAAAGGTCGGCCACCGGATTGATTGTGCCTAACGAGTTTGAGACGTGGGTGAAAGCAAACAGCTTCACTTCCGGCGTGAGCAGTTGCGGCAACTCCTCGAGCGCCAGGGTTCCATCCTCGCGCACCGGCAGGAACCGCAGCTGCGCGCCCGTGCGCTCCGCGAGGAGCTGCCATGGGACGAGATTGCTGTGATGTTCCATCTCCGTGAGCAGGATGACGTCGCCTTCGCGCACAAACTCCCCGCCCCACGCTTGCGCGACGAGGTTGATGCTCTCGGTCGTCCCGCGGGTGAAGACGATCTCATCCGCGCTCGCTGCGCCTAGATAATTGGCCGCGCGCTGGCGCGCGTTTTCGTAAGCCTCGGTCGCGCGCGAGCTCAGCTCGTGCAGGCCGCGATGGACGTTGGCGTTGTCGTGCTCGAAATAACGGCGCAGCGCCTCGAGCACCGCGCGCGGCTTTTGCGTGGTAGCCGCGTTATCGAAATAGATCAGCGGCTGCCCATGCACCCGCTCGCTCAGGATCGGGAAATCATCGCGCAGCGCGAGCCAATCAATCGGATCACGACAAACCGCATGCACCAATCAATCTGCGATGCACTGGCCGGCGCGTCACTTGATTTTCACGGCGCGGGGCATTTGGCGCGCCATCGGGGAGTAGCAATATCCGATTCGCCGGACGAGTGTTTGCGATGAACTCAACGCGGACTTTTGCCAGGGTCGTTAGGCGAAAAAATAGTTCCAGCAGCGGAAAGGGGCGCGGCCATTACGCGCGTGATGAGAAGCCGGCAGGAGGCAAAGGCTTTCCCGCGACGATGCCGTTAGGCGAGTTCCTTTTCGAATATCTGCATCGTCGGGGCGTGGGCCACAGCTTCGGCGTGCCGGGCGATTTCGCGCTGCCCATTTTTGCGTGGTTGGAGAAATCGAAAATTCGCAGCGTGACCATGACGCATGAACCATCCGCCGGGTTCGCGGCCGATGCCTATTCACGGGTCAACGGCATCGGGCTGGTCTGCGTGACCTATTGTGTCGGCGGACTCAATGTTCTGAACCCGATCGCGGGCGCGTATGCGGAGAAATCCCCGGTTGTCGTCGTGAGTGGTGCGCCGGGCCGAAAGGATCGAGAGAAAGACCCGCTCCTTCATCACAAGGTGAAGACGTTTGAAACGCAGCGGCGCGTTTACGACGAAGTCACTGTCGCGAGCACGGTGTTGCTCGATGAAGAGCGCGCTGCTTCCGAGATCGTGCGTTGCGTCGAGGCGTGCCTGCGCGAGAAACGGCCGGTTTACATCGAGGTGCCGCACGACATGGTCGGTCGGAAAATTTCGACCACTGCGATCGCTTCGCCGCCGCCCGCAGAATCCGATCCGCAGGCTCTCGCGGCCGCGGTCGAGGAGACACTTTCGTTGATCCGCGCGGCGAAGAAACCGGTCATCCTGGCCGGGGTCGAGCTGG
>JBBQHV010000015.1:0-14502 GCA_038324295.1 Chthoniobacterales bacterium | reverse complement strand
GCGCACGCGCCTCGCGTGCAGGTTTTGGCGCCCTCGCCAAAACGCACATGTCCAGTGACCCTGAAAAAGTTCAAGCCGGCGAGGGCGCCGGCATCAGCACGCGAGGCGCGTGCGCTCCCCAGACGGTTACTCACGCTTCACGTGATATAGGCCACGAGGAGCAGAACGGCGCGAACCGAAATGGCGACTCGTTAGGGAAGCCGGACGCCGCTCAAATGAGCGGAGCGAGTGGGCGGAGCAGGCTTTCCTTGAGCCGCTGGAGGCGGGAGCGGCGGACAAATTCGTCGAGCGCGATCCTCGAACTGCGAGCGAAATCGTTCGTCAGCACTCGCTCCAATTCCAAGGCGCAGGCGGGATCGCGCACGAGCGCGTTCAGCTCGAAGTTTAATCGCATCGAGCGAACGTCGAAATTGGCCGAGCCGACCATGAGCCAATCGTCGTCGATGAGCGCGACTTTGGAATGGTTGATCCCGGCTTCGTATTCGTAAATTTTCACGCCAAACCGGAGCAGCTCTTCGTAGTAGGATCGTCCCACGTTGACCAGCATCGGGTGATCGGTCTTCTCCGAGACGAGCAGACGCACATCGACGCCGCGCCCGGCCGCGAGCTGCAAGGCGGTGAGAAGCGGCTCTTTCGGAGCGAAATAACCAGCCGTCAACCAGACCCGCCGGCGCGCCGTGTCGAGCATGAAGACGATCGACATTTGGATCGGATCATCGGCGTTATCGGGCCCGTCGGTCATCGGTTGCACGACCAGGCGCTGTGGATTTTCCGGCACCGGATAGTAACGGTGGTCGAGCAATTTTTCCTCCGTCGCGAAAAACCAATCGTCGGCAAAAATCATTTGGAACTTGCGCGCGACGACGCCGCTCATCTCGATTTGCACGTCGCGCCAGGGACCGATCGCCGGATCTTCGCCGGCGTATTCGCGACCCATGTTCATCCCGCCGACGAAGACATGCTCTCCGTCGATGATCTGCACCTTGCGATGGTTGCGGAGGGTAAAGGTCCAGCGATTGCGAAACGGATGGGCCGTGCGAAACCAGGCGAACCGTCCACCCGCCGCGACGAGCGGCGCAAAATGCCAACGCCAGATGCGAAAGCAACCGACCCGATCGAGCAGCAGACGCACTTCCACTCCGCGGCGGGCGGCCGCCACGAGATGGTCGAGCATTTCGCGGCCGCGGGCATCATCGCGCCAGATATAAAATTCGACGTGAACGTGATGGCGCGCCTGATCGATTCGCTCGGCCAGGGCCGGGAAAAATTGATCGCCGTCGATCAGGAGCCGCGTCGTCTCGGCGGCGGAAACGGCGAATTCGTTGATCCCTGAGAGAAGTTCGATGATCGGTTGTTCGGCGGGCGGGAGTTTCTCGACGAGCGCCTCGGTGTGCGCGGTGATCCTTCGTTCTTCGCGCGCTCCTGTCGCGTCCAGCGCACGGGTCGCGCGCAATTTTTGCCTAACGAGTCGATCGGTGCCGAAAAGAAGATAAAAAAACGGACCGACATAGGGAAAGAGAATGACCGCCCAAACCCAGGCCAGGGTCGAGGCGGGCGGCTTATTGCGCAGGAGGATGTGCGGAATGGTTGCCCAGGTGAGCAAATAGCCGAGCCAGACGAGCAACCAATGCATCGCGCGAGTGAGGAATGCCTACTCCGCGAGGAGTGATGGATCGCCCTGCTTCTCATCTGGCCGCGCGAGGAGCTCGCTCCCGTCGCGCGTCCGCCAGTAATCGCGCTGTTTGCGAAACGGCAGGAGGAGGGCGTTCGCGACCTCGTTATCCTGCGGCAGCATGTAGGCGGGAATACCGACGACAATCGCCGCTTGCGGGATGTTCAGTCCAAGCGTGCGATGGAGGCGATCCCAAAAGGTAAAGATGGTGCCGAAGTTGGAGTTGTTTTCGCGCTGGACCTGCGAGTGATGAATGCCGTGCATCCGGGGCGTGACGATGATTTTGCTCAGGAGACGCTCGAACCTGATCGGCAATCGCCAATTGCTGTGATGAAAGATGACTTCGACTTGAAACGCGAGTTGATAGATGGCGAACGCCCACGCCGAAATCCCGATCACGCTCACCTGCACCACACTCATCGCCGCGGCGAACGCCAGCTCCCCAAAGTGAAACCGAAATGCGGTCGAAACATCGAGGTCAGGATCGATGTGGTGGACGTTGTGAAAGCGCCAGAGAAACGGCACCCGATGATTCGCGAGATGCCAGTAATAGAAAACCAGGTCCATCAAGAGAAAGCTGACCGTGAACTGCAACCAAACCGGCAGCCGCACCAGATGGACGAGGCCGAACGGCTTTTCCGCCGACCAGCGCAGCGCCCAATGCGCCGCCGGCTGCACTAACGCCATCGCCACCACAAAGGTCAGGATCGAGATGGCGATGTTTACGATCAGTCGCGCGACGAACGAGCGCGTGCTCGCGCGCAAGGGGAAGAAGCGCTCGAGCAGAAAGAGGAGCACAAACGTGCCGCCGACCAGGGTTGCCGCGGAAATGAGCTTCATTGTGTGTCCTGCCGCAGCGCCATCCCGCCGCTCGCATCCAACCGGCCGAGCGCCCGCAGCAGCGCGTATTGCGTTTTATTGTAATCGGTCACGATCTCAAGATAATCGTTTCGAACACGCGATAGGTCCTCTTGGGCCAGGATGGTTTCAAGAACCGCGCCGACCCCAAACTCTTGCCGTTGCTGGCCGAGACGCAAAGCTTCCTCGGCATCGGAAAGCGATTCTTTGGCGGTGGCAATCTGATCGGCGAGTGATTGGACGCGGGTTTGGCTGGCGATGACTTCGTTCGCGATTTGATCGCTCACTTTGTCGGCCGTGAATTCGGCGCCGCGCAGCCGCGCCTGCCGGGCGTGGATGTTACCGAAATCGAAAAGACCGCCGGGGCCGATGCGCCAGCTCAGCGTCGCGCTGTAGTCTTCGGATTCGCCGAAGTTTCCGGTCTCGCTGTTTTTCCCGCCGCCGAGTCCGCCGAAAAACGCCTGGCCGCCAAAGCTCGGAACGAGTGGGCCGTAGACCGCGCCGTTCTTCGACTGCTGAGCGGCGCGGCGCAACGCGCTACTTTGCCGCGTCTCGGGCCGCGCGGCCAACGCCTGCGCGAGAAGGTCGCCGATTGGCTCGTTTGTCGAAACAAGCGAGAGCGGAACGACGCTCGCCTCACGCGGCCTCAGCTCGATGGTCGGATCGAGATGCAAAATCTGGACCAGTGTAGCGGACGCGAGTCGCGCATTTTCTTCGGCTCGCCGGAGCGTGATCCGGTCGCGTTGTTGCTGCACTTTGACTCGCAGCGCGTCGCCTTTGAAAGCAATGCCCGCGCTGACGGCGTGGTCGATCTCGGCTGTGTAATCGCTTGAGAACCGCAACGCTTCCCGCGCAACTCCGACCGCCTCCTGCGCGGCGGCGAGATCGAAATAGCCGCGCGCGGCGGCCAGGACAATTTCCTGTTCTTGCGCGCTGAGACCGTAGCGAGCGGCTTTCTTAAGCTGGTGTGCTTCGAGTGATTTGAAAATCGCGTCGCCAATGTCGGTCTGCGCGACGATCGTTCCGCCGGGGGCGTAACTTTGTTTATGCACGTCTTCGATCACGCCCTCGGTGTTCTGGATCAGGTTGTCGTGCCGGCGATAGGTGATGCCTGGGGCGATCCACGGGAAAAAGCGCTCGATGGCGCTCTCCTCGGCCGCGCGCGCTTCGGCGAACTTTTCTCGGGCCAATTGCACATCAAGATTTCGGGCCCCGGCCAGGCGGAGGGTTGAGGGGAGATCGATCGTGAGCGATTTCGCTGATCGATTCGCTTCGGCGGCGGAAGCGATTTGGAGCAACACCATTGCAACAAATAAAAGCGGAGCGGCGAGGCACAGTGCTGGGGAGCGCACGCGCCCTCGCGTGCTGGTTTCGGGGCCCCGCCGAAACGAACTTTTAACTGAAGCGTGAATGCTTGGTTTCCGCAGGAAGAAAAAGTTCGCGATGGCGAGGGCGCCATCGCCAGCACGCGGGGCGCGTGCGCTCCCGGGAAGAGAATGCGCGCGCTTCATTTTGCCTCGATCGCTTGCACTTGTTCTCCGTCGGTCACCGATTGTTTGCCCGCCACGATGACGGCATCGTTAGGGGCAACGCCCTTCAGAATTTCCACGTTCACGCCGTCATCGAATCCAGTCGTCACGGAAACTTTTTGCGCTTCGCCCTCGCGGACGATGAAGACGGAGCTTTTCGCTTTCTCGGTAACGAGCGCTTCGGCCGGCAGGAGGAGCGCATTTTCTTTTTTTTGCAGCGCGATCTCGACCGTCGCCCACATCCCAGGTCGCAACTCCAGGTCGGGATTTGGAATGTCGATTTCGGTCGTCATCGTCTTGGTCGATTCATCGAGCGCGTAGGAAAAACGGGTGATCGTGCCGTCAAATGTGCGACCGGGCAGTTCGCTCACCGTCACTTTCGCGGGCAAATTCTTCTTCGCGAGCGGCGCTTCGGGTTCAGGAATCGCGACGTCGATCCGCACCGTGTGGAAATCCATCAGAGTGAGGACGGCGGCGTGCTTGGTCGAACTGCTCGAAGTCGCCGCGGGAATGAGCGCGCCGGGGTCGACCCAGCGTTTCGTGACGACGCCGGAGAACGGCGCCGTGATCTTCGCGTAACTGAGCAGCGTCTCGATGCGCTCCACTTCCGCGCGAGCGACGTCCGCTTTCGCTTTGGCCGCATCGGTCGTTTGCGGCATGACCAGATTGGGAGCCTTTTTTTGCGCTTCGCTCACGCGCCTGGATTCGAGTTGCGCGGCCTCCGCTTCCGCCCTCGCTTTGCTGAGATCGGCCTGCATCTCGGGCACTTCCATTTGGGCGAGCAGATCGCCTTCCTTCACGCGGTCGCCTTTATCCACGCTGATGGTTTTCAGATAACCGGAGACCCTGGCGTAGAGCCTTGCTTCCTGGTAAGCCATCACATTGCCGGGAAGCGTGACGCGGCGCACGATCTCGCCGCGCTTTGGGTGAATGGTTTGGACGAACGCGCCCGGCGCCGCCGGGCCGCGGGAACTGCCGCAGCCGCTTTGTGCAGCGACGATGACCAGCAAGATAAGCTGAAGAGCGACGCGGAGCGTCTGGGGAGCGCACGCGCCTCGCGTGCTGGTTGCGGCGCCCCGCCGCAACGAACTTTGGGAAGCGCACAAAATCACGCGCGCTTCCACCGAAGAAACCACCCGATAAAAGTTCGCGACCGCGAGGGCGCGGTCGCCAGCACGCGAGGCGCGTGCGCTCCCCGGAATTCGCGCGTTCGCGTCTCATGAAGTTGTCACCATTTGCGTTTCGCGTTTGAACAAGACGTAAAGCACTGGCACGACGAAGAGCACGAGCACGAGCGCCGCCAGAATTCCTCCGACCACCGCGCGGGCCAGCGGAATGTTGGCCCCGCCCGCAATCGCCATCGGCGCGAGACCGAGGACCGCGGCAATGCCGGTCATTAAAATCGGGCGCAGCCGAATCCCGGCCGCTTCCACGATCGCCTCGCGCGGGGTCTTGCGTTCATTTTTTTCCGCCGCCTCGGCCAGGATGCGGTTCGCAAAATCCACCAGCAGAACACTGAAACTGACAACGATGCCGACCATCATGATGCTGCCCATGACCGACTGGATGCTCAAATAGGTGTGGGTGAGAAAGAGCATCCAGGCCACCCCGATCAAGCCCAGCGGCACGGCAAACATGACGATGAAGGGATCGAGGAACGACCGGAACTGCACGATCATGACGAGATAGACGAGCACGACCGCGAGGAGGAATCCGAACCCGAGCGACTTGAACGAATCGCGCATCGATTTCACTTCACCGCGCATCGCGATGTTGTAACCCTCCGGCACTTGTGTGCGGTCATTTTGGATTTTGCCGATGAAGCGCTCGATCTCGGCCGCGACGGAGGCGACATCGCGCCCGCGCACATTGACGAAGAGATCAGTCACGCGCGTGATGTCACGGTGGTTGATTTCGGAGTAAGCGGTGCCGCGGGAGAATTTCGCGACCGTGCGCAGCGCCACCGGCGTGGCCTGTTTTTTGCCGGTGATCGGGATGTCGAGGACGGTGTTGATCGAGCGAATGTCGGATTCGGGATACTGCGCGCCGATCAGGTAGTGATTGCCGTTTTTGGGATAGATCCAGAACGAGGGCGCAAAGTTCGTCGAACTATTGAGCGCGGTGACGATGTTCCTGACGATCTCCTGCTGCGTGAGCCCGACCTGCGCCGCCTTCACCCGGTCGACATCGACATTGATCTCCGGCGCGTCGAGCCGCTGTTGAATCCGCACGTCCACCGCGCCCGGCACCGTCTCCGCGTAACGCTTGATCTTTTCGGCGATATCATGCGCGACTTCGAGTTTGTTGCCTTCAATCTGGACGTTGATCGGCGAGGGCAGACCGCCGTTGAGCGCCGCGCTGAGCATCCCGCCGGTGTCGAAGCTGAACTCCGTGCCGGGAAATTTCCGCGGCAGTTTTTTGCGCAACTCGTCCACGTAGGAAAGGGTCGAGCGCGCGTGATGATTGGTCAGTTGCACGAGAATGAACGCGTCCTGCGAACCGGAGTTGGGCGTGTAAGCGGCCGGCCAATCGAGGAGCACGCCGATGTTCGAGATGACGAGCTTGCGATCGCTCTGCGGGATGGTCGCGCCAATCACTTTCTCGACGCCCGCCACGAGGTCTTCGGTTCTTTCCACCCGCAGCCCGGTGGGGCCGCGGACTTTGATCGTGAATTGCCCGGCATCGGTCTGCGGGAAGAGTTCGGCTCCGATGAATTTGAAAAGGACCATGGAGACGAGGAAAACGAGGGCCGTTGCGCCGAGCACGAGCCAGCGTCGCTCGAGCACGCCCGCGAGCGCGCGCAGGTAGCGGACACGCAGGCGCGCGAACCAGCCGGTCTCGTCTGCCTGCTCGCGCGTCCCGGGAGTACTTTTAAAAAATTTCGCGGCGCAAACTGGCACGAGAGTGGCGGCGAGGAGGCGGCTCGTCCAGATGGCAAAGATCACCGCCTTGGCCAGTGGGGTGAAGAGGAATTTCCCGATGCCGCTCATGAAAATAATCGGGAAAAACACGACCGAGATGGTGACAGTGACGATCGTCAACGGCCGCATCACTTCGCCGGCGCCGATGAGCGCGGCCTGATAGGGCGAAGCGCCCAGATGCAGATGGCGCGCGGTGTTTTCGAGCACGACAATCGACTCGTCGATGAGCAACCCAATCACGACCGCGATCCCGCCGAGGGTCATCGCGTTCACGGTTTCGCCCGTGAAATACAAACCGATGAACGCGCCGAGACAGGCGAGCGGGAGCGCGATCAGCACGATGAGCGTTGGCCGATAGCTGCCGAGAAAAATGAACACCATCGCGGCGGCGAGCAGAAAACCGAGCGCCGCTTCCTGCGCAAGGTTGCGGATCGCCTCGCGCACGTAAACGGACTGATCCATGACAACGTCGAGGTTGATTCCTTTGATCCGCTCGAGGATCGGTTTGAGCTGCGCTTTGATCCCATCGACGACCGCGATGGTATTGGCGCCCGGCTGGCGATAAATCGGGATATAAACCTGCCGCTTGCCTTCGATGCGCACGATGTTCGTCTGGATTTGGTGCGAATCTTTCACCTTCGCCACATCGCGGATGTAGGTCGGCGGCCCGTTGCCGACGCGGAGCGGAAGGTCGTTCAGCTCGGCCACGGTGGGGACCATGCCGTTGGCGTTAATCTGATAATCGAGCGCGCCGAACTTCGCGTTGCCAGTCGGGACCATGACGTTGAAATCGCGGATCGCCTTGATGACATCGAGCGGCGAGAGACCATGCGCCTGTGCCTTGAGCGGATCGACATAAGCGAGGATGCGCCGCAGTCGCCCGCCATAAACCGCCGGCGCGATCACCCCGGTGATCGATTGCAGGCGGTTGCGCAATTGGAAATAGGCGACGTCGTAGAGCTTCGTTTCGTCGAAGGTCGGGCTCGAGACCGCGATGAGGCAGAGCGGGATCGAGGCCGTCGGATCGAACGGCATCACCATCGGCGGAATCGTCCCCGGCGGCAGATAAAACAGGTCGCTCATCGCCAGTGAGGTGACCTGCGACATGGCCGTGTTCGGATCGATGTCCTCGCGAAAATAATCCTTCACGATGCTGACGCCGACCATCGACTTGGCTTCCTGCCGCGCGATGCCGTTGGACTGGCCGGTCCAGCGCTCGATGCGTGAGGTGATGTCTTTCTCCATCACATCCGCCGGCATGCCGGGATAAAAGGTGACCACTTGCACGGCCGGCGTTTTGAACGTCGGCAAGATATCTGTGGGCAACTTCGAGATCGCCGTCAGGCCGATGACGAGGATCGCCAGCGCGAGCACAATGACGGCGTAGGGATTCTTGAGTGCGGCTTTAACCATCGGCTGCTGCTAAGAGAAAGCCGCCGTACCCGCGATTTATTACAAAAGAATCGGGTTCCGGTTTCGAATATTGCTGTCGTGAGTGTGGGCGCGGAGCAAGGCCCCGACCGAGCAAGTTAAGATGTCGATCTTGCCGGAGCGCGTGATATAATTTGCGTGATGGAAACCGCAACCAACTATCGCTACATCGTAAAGAGCGAAGGAGTCCGTGGTGGAAGCGCGCGGATCGAAGGCACCCGGATCGGCGTTCACGATGTGGTGGGTCTTTTGCAAAATGGCGAGACGATCGATTTGATTCCGAATTGCTTTCCCGAGGTCACGCGGACGCAGGTTTATGAATGCCTGGCTTACTACGAAGATCATCGTGGCGAAATTGATCTCTTGATCGCGCGGCAGATGGCCGAGCCAGCGCCGTAATGACGTGCGTTTTCTGCTCGATAACGTTTCTCGCGGAATAATCCAAGACCGCGGTATCCGGAGTTCCTGACCATAACGTGACGGAGCAGAAGCACATCATGACCGGCTTCGCTCAAGACGCGCGCGGCCACATCGGGCACGTCGACCGGGTTCTGATCACGTGCAATCGCGACGACCTCGTGCGGCTCGCCCGAGCGCAATCTAACTCCGGCTTGATCGTGTTGATCAGACGTCGGTCTCGTATCGCGGAATGCGCCAATCTTTTGCGCCTGATTGAGTCGGCAACGGAATCCGGTCTCGCCGGCAATATCAACTTCGCCTGAAAAACACTACTGGAATCACGCTGCGGATGAAACAAATTCAATCTGCTCTTGATCATCGCTCGCGATGTTCGACGCGACCGCCGGCATGCCGGGATAAACGGTGACCACTTGGGTGGCTGGCGCTTTGAAGGCCGGTGCGGTTACTTCTTGCGCAGGAATCGTCGCTAATCGAATCTTTGGGATATGAGTGAGGTCACGATTTCGCTGCCAGCCGCACTTAGCGCGAGCTTGGAGACGCGGGCGAACGCCGCAGGGTTCCGTTCCAAGGAAGAGTACCTTCTCGCTCTCGTGCAGGCGGATTGTGATCGCGCGGAACTAGAGCCGGTGCTCGAAGCCCGCCTCGAAGGTCCCTTCCAGCCGCTGGAAGCAGACTGGAAGCAACGTGTGCGCAAAGCGGCGCAACACCGTGGCTGAAGCGCGGATTGATCGACATCCCGCGGTCATTGCGCAGGACTTGCCTGACATTTACACCTTCATCGCCCAAGCGGACCCGCCTGCCGCAGAACGCGTCCTCGATGCCGTAGAAAAGACTTTTCGGCAATTGGCGCAGCAGCCTGATTGCGGAGCGCCTTATCCCACCCGAAACCGTAACCTGAAAAGGTTGCGAATGTTTCCGGTCAGCGGCTTTCCGAATTATCTGGTGTTCTATCGTGTTGAAACGGCGAGCATCCGCATTCTTTACGTAACCCATGGCGCAAGACATCTGCTTCGATTGTTTCGTCACGAATCGCGTGAGTGACCCAGCTCGCGTCTGGTCGCTGATCTCCACGTCGGCGCGCAGTCCCGGGTCCCGCGAATGAGGCGTCTTCCCGGGTAAAACGTGACTACGCGAACGCCGGCGTTTCGAAGGTCGGCAAAATATTCGCGGGCATCTTTGCGCTCGCCGTCAGCTCAATAACAAGAATGAGCTATTTTCGTTAGGGCACTCGTCTTTGGGGAGATGAGACTCACGCGTCATCGGTGACCGACCGGGCCAGGTCTTCGACGACAGACTGGGGCGCTTCGGCGACAACGCAGACGACGTGACTGTCCACCACGCGCAACGCGAAGTGGTACCGGCCGCTCCGGCCGCAAACCACCGGATCGCCGGAAGCCAACCGTTTCCGGGCTTGAGGAAAGTGGGCGAGTCCGGCTTTTTCGAAGACAATGATGGAGACGGGGACTTTGCCGAAATCGCCCATGATGAGTGCGCAGGGGACGTTCGTGATATGGCAGAATCGTGCGCCCCGGGAACGAAATCCGGCCGCCGCCGGTTTATAAGTGAAAGCGGCTACATCGAGTTCGCTCCCGAACTCCTTTTCGATCTCGGGCGGCACCGAGCCGGTGAACTCCGGCGCAGCGAGCCGATGCACGTAAGCGTTATGGCATTCGCTCGCGGCCTTCGCCAAATCGAACGGTTGCGCTTTCATCCAAACCAATCCGCCCGTGAAGAGCAGGACGATCGCGGCCGCCGCGGCAAGCCACCACCACGAAAACACCGAAAGCGTGCGAAAAATCGGACGCACAGACTCGATCTGTGACTCGATTTGCCTCCAGAGCGACGCGGTGCGGGAGCCTTCTCGCGAAAATCCGCTGAGCCGCTCATCGAATTTTTTCTCGGCCTCAAACAAACCGGCACACTCCGCGCACGATTCGAGATGCTGCTCGACTTCGAAACTGTCTTTCGAATCGAGTTCGGAATCGAGATAAAGCCACACAAACCTTCTGACTTCGGCGCACTTCATAGCGATGACCTCCGTCGCGCGCGCAGAAGGGCATCGCGCATTTTTTGCCGGGCGCGGAAAAGATTTCCCATCACGCTGCCCAGCGGAACACCAAGACATTCGCTGATTTCGCGATAGCGCAGCTCGCCGATCACGCGCATGAGCAGGACGGCGCGCTCGGAGTCGTTCAAGGTGTGCAGCGCAACGAGCAAGCCGTCGTCGAGCGCATCGGCCAGCGCCTCCCAGGTGGGCGCTCCCTCCGCGCTGGACGAAACCAGGCCGGCAAATTCCTCGATCTCCTCCGGTTCGACCGCGACTTCGAACTCCGCAACGCGGCCCCGCTTGCGATTGATGGCAAAAATTTCGTTCGTCAAAATCTTAAACATCCAGGCGCGAAAGCTGGCGTCGTCGCGATAGCGATCGAAAGCTCGAAAAGCTCGCAGCACGGCGTTCTGAAGCGCGTCCTCGAAATCGCGTCGCTCAAAAACCATCCGGCGCGAATAATTTTCGAGGTCGCGTTCGATGGGCCGAAGCAGACTGAGAAATCGAAGGCTGTGTTTGTCGCGATCCATCGCAAGAGATCGATCCTAGTTAAGTAAAGTCCGGGCGACCGTATTTTATTACCAAAACAATTGTCGCCGGCATCCGGCAGCAAGAGTTTGCCAAATCTTTACGCGCCCCTCACGAGAACTGTCAGAGTCAACTTCTAAGGCAGTGTAACAGCCAAAGTGAGACCAAGAATGAACGCGTTATGCGTCGCGCGGCGTGCGAGTGACCAAGACTAACGCGCCCGCGATCCGATCGCGCTTTGCACCATGATCATCTCGCCCACGTTTTCCGGAGTAAATAAACCGATCAGCCGTCCGGTTGAATCCAGGACCGAGAGCGCGGGACAGCGGCACTCCTGCATCACCGCAAAAGCCTTTTCGAAGAGCATCGATTCGGTCACCGCCGGAATTTCGGTTCGCATCACTTCCGTCACGGGAGTATCGGCGCCGGATTTCCGCAGGGCCGCGATCATATCGTCTCTCGTGAGGATGCCATGCACTTTTCCGTCGTGATCGGTGACTGGGAATTCGTGTTGGGAAGTGCTGAGCAACACTTCCACCGCGTCGTGCAGAGTCGCGTCGAGTGGAAGCGATTGGAATTGCGTGACCATGGCCGAAGAGACGCGCAAGTCTTTCGAGATGCTGCGCATTTGCGCGAAAGCCAGCTCACTGCCCGCCCCGAAATAAACGAAGACCGCAATGAGGAGGAGGAGCGGATTCCACCAGAGGCCGATGATGAAAAAGACGAACGCGATTCCCTGACCGGTCTTGGCGGCGAGCTCGGTGGCGCGGGCGTAATTCATCCGCATGGCGAGAAGCGCGCGCAAGACACGCCCGCCATCCATCGGGAAAGCCGGGATCATGTTAAAAAGAACGAGCCAGATGTTGACCGTGAAAAGCCGCAAGGCCAACGGCGCGCCGGTATGCTCCATCATCTCCGGCGAAGGGATGCCGCTCGTTAGGCCAATCACGATCGAGAGGGCGCCGGCGATCACGATGTTGACCGCCGGACCGGCCAGCGCCACGACCACTTCCTCACGCGGATTATCCGGCATCCGCTCGAGTCGCGCCAGACCGCCGATGGGCAGAAGCGTGATATCCCGCGTCTTAATGCCGTAGCGACGGGCCGCGAGCGCGTGGCCGAACTCGTGCAAGACCACGCAAAGAAAAATGAGGAGAATGAAGATGAGCCCGTCGATCGCCGCGGCCGGGCCGCCTTCGCGGTAATAGATGAACCCGATCCAGGCGAGGAGAAGGAAAAACGTGCCGTGGATTTTGAGATCGATGCCGGCAATACGACCAACCGGAAATGACCAGCGCATACGAAGCTATTTCCGGGAACTGGGCCGCTTCGGCGCGCCGCGGTTCGGCACCACCAGGACCGGACAGGGCGCGTGCCGCACGATCTGTTCGGCCGTGCTCCCAATGAACGCGCGTTTCACTCCGGAGCGACCATGCGTCGAGGTAATGATGAGGTCGACACCTTCGGCGCGCACGCAGGCGTCGATCTGCTCGACGGGCGATCCGACCGCCACCTTCGTTTCAATCCTGGCCAATTCTTTTCCGACTTCCCGGCGCAACCGGGCCATCTCCTCTTCGGCGTACTCCTGTTGTTGCGAGAGAATGTTCGGCACTTCCAGGATCGTGTACTCGTCGCTCAGCGCGTAGCTATGCACCATGACGGAGTAAAAGAGCAACAAGCTCGAGCGAAACTCGCGCGCGAAACCGAGCGCGTAGTCCAGCCCGACCCGCGAGCATTCGGAGAAATCGAGCGGCACCAGGATTTTTTGAAACTGCAGCGGCGTGCGCCCTCTGCGCGCACGTTCCTTTGCAGAAAAATGTTCGTTCTCGCGCACGACCAAAACCGGACAAGGCGCGCCGCGGACCACGCGCTGCGTCGTGCTCCCGAGGAAGGCGTGCTTCAGCCCGGTGAGGCCGCGAGTTGCGATCGCGATCAAGTCGGCCCGGCTCTTTCCGGCCGCTTCATTGATCTGGCTCGCAGCTTCGCCCAGACGCACGATGCACTGGGTCTCGCCTGGCGGGAGGGAAAACTGCGAGACCAAATCCTGGAGTCGTTTCTTTGCCGATTGCATCATCGCTTTATCCGGAAACGGCGGCAGCAAGACCCCGCGCGTAAGGCTGTAGATCGGAATCGGGGCGACGACGTGGACGAGGTGCAACTTCGCGCCGAAGCGCGCGGCGAGGAGCTTCGCAAAACGCAGCGTGGCGAGCGACGCCGGCGAAAAGTCGATCGGCACCAGGATTCGGCGCAGCTTGATGGCTTTCATCTTGAAGAGAACGCTGGTGAAATTACCGAGCCCAACGAGTGGCACAAGGAGCGGCGGTTCAAAACCGCCGCCGGCGCTGAGACAGCGCCCTTCCTTGTTACCACCATGCGGCGATCGCTTGCAGGCTGTGAATGATGGGCCAGATCGAGGCCGCCACGATCAGGACGAAGAGGACCGCTTCCTTGATAAAGTTGTCCCGCTCCTGCGTGTCGTACTGGCCGCCGAGATGGAGAAATGGATGCACTCTATTTTGCGCGAGCACGTCGCCATTCGTTAGGCGCGATCTCGTCTTGAATCGCTTTTCATCCTTTTGCTCGGGATAGCGCGACGCGCGCAGATGGGCGTTCATCGCCGTCACCTCGGGGGAGCGATCGTTATAGGTCATGACCGGATATCCGCCCCTCCGGCGGCGTGAGCCGGCCATAAGAGGGTCGCCGTATCTAATCATCTCTTCGTGGTGGTTGGTTCGTTTCATAATCTTGTTCGTTGCATGGTCGTTGGGGGTGTTCTGTTTGTTACGGTCAGGAACAGTCTTGTCCTCCGTGCTGGCTCCGACGAACGCGCCGCCTTCATTCTCCCAGCGTCCGAGCCAGCGATTTATTTCCTTCGGGCAATGATCGCCCCTGGCTCGGTGCTTCTCGGGAGGAGCAAGCCGCGGCCTGATCCCTCGGCGGGAGAAAGAGGGAAGTTCTGGTAATGCGATAAGGTTCGAAGAAAGAAGGTTGATCATTGATTTCTTTGGTTGTGTTTCGATGACGGTTGAACCTACCGAACGATCCATTCATCGACCAAGACTTGTTCTTGAAGCAAACGATAGCCTTTCGCTATTG
>JBBQHV010000014.1:0-14542 GCA_038324295.1 Chthoniobacterales bacterium | reverse complement strand
TTCGAGCAGAAAGCGCCGGCCGATTACAAATTCCCGACCCGCTGGCAGTCGATCGACGACCGCTACGACGCGCGCGCCATTCTCGACGATCAATTTTCAAAACTGGAAGAAGCCAACCTCCAGCGTTACCAGATTCTGCGGCGTGGATTTCAGCTGCACGATTTCGTGGTCGAGCAAAACGACGCCCGCGGGATCAAGTTCAAGATCAAGGTCGTGAATGGCACCGATGGGCACGGCACGCCGACCGGGTTCGACGCCGAGCGCGCCAACTTCCTCCAGGTTGTGGTGACCGATCGGCATAACAAAGTCGTCTTCGTCTCCGGCGACCGCGATCCGAATGGAGACCTGCGCGATGAGGAATCGGCCTACGTCCACGATTTGAAGCTGCCGCTGGATAAATACCTCTTCAGTCTGCAATCGAAGTTCCTCGTCACCCTCATCCGCGGGGGCGAGCGCGTCCAGATCATCCCGGTGAACCAGGGTGTCGATCCCCTCCCCTACGTGCGCCCGTCGACCAATGCGGACGCGCTCCTCGCCCGGCCTAACGGCGCCCGCAAACAGAGCATCGTGCTTCCGCCTAACGGATTTCGTTGGGCGCCCTACAAGGTGGCGGCGGCACAGCTGACCGGTGCGCCGCCTTATAAAGTGAACGTTAAATTCATCACCCAGATGGTCCCGGTGAATCTGGTCGGCGACATCGCCGAGGTCGGCTTCGACTATTTCATGTCGCCCAAATCGATCGCGGACCGCGTCGTGGAACGTTCGCAGGTCATCTGGAATCGGACCGTTGTCCTGCCTTCGCGTCCGACCGTGATCAATCTGCGGCCGAGCGAGCGCCAGATCATGGCCCCGCCGACCAAGCCTTTCCTGCCCGAGTCTGCGGAAGCGTTGCGGGCGCTTCGCGAAGGCAAAGTGGCCGATCTCCCGGAGAAGGAAAAAGTCGCTGATGTCACCCATCTTGCGACGCATTAATTGCTCCTCATGCGCTTCAGCCTAACGACGCTCCTGCTGATGGCTTTTGCGCTTGCCGCCGCGACGCCGCGCGCTTTCGCCGCGCCCGCGATGGCGGGCGAGAAAGTGATTTGCCCGACGTGCGGACGGGAAATGCCGGGCGACTTCAATTTCTGCAGCAATTGCGGAACGAACCTGGAAAACGTCCCGCGCGTCGGCGGCGCTGAAACCACATCGACGGCGACCACCACCACGACGACGACGAGTGACGGCAAAACGACGACGACGACCACGGCTGCGAGCGCTTCGACCACCCACGCCGCCAGAAAACCCAGCTTCTTCGATTATTTCTTCCCCAGTAGCGCGCCCGGTTCGCACGGCAGCGCGTTGAGCGATAAGCCGATCCCGCTCAAGCTCGAGGGTTTTCCCGATCGCCCGAAACCACTCATCGAGATCGGGCAGAATCCTTTCCTCGGCAGAGGCCCGATCGCACCCGGCTTCACGATCCCGACCGGCGCGGTTTGGCAGCCGGTCTTCCTCGTCTTCGGGACGGCCCGCACCGCGCTCCAGACTTTCGACAACGGCACCCAGCAGATCACGGAATGGGCCAATCGGCTCGATCTTTACGGCAATCTTTATCTCACCCCGACCGAGCGTCTCCTCATCGGTTTTCGCCCGCTCGATCGCAACGGGCTCGATTACAGTGGCTATCGTTTTCAACCGAAGGACGGGTTGAGAAACGACCTCAACGCCTACATTACCACCCTCTTCTTCCAGGGCGATTTCGGCGAACTTTTCCCGAACCTCGATCCAAACGACACCAAGGGCCTCGACATCCAGTTCGCGATCGGCCGGCAGCCGCTCAGTTTCCAGGATGGCATCATGATCAACGAGGACGTGATCGACGCCATCGGCATAACGAAAACCTCCGCTTTCTGGCTCGGCACGTCCTCTTTCCGCACGACCGGCATCTTTGCCTGGAATGAATTGAACCGGAACAACAACCGGCGCGATAGCAGCGCCAAGCTCTTCGGACTTTTCAATACTCTGGATTACGCCCGGGACACGATCGACATCGATTTCGCTTACGTCACCGCTGACGATCTGACCGGCGGCGATGGCCTCTACATCGGCGTCGGCGATACCCGGCGGATCGGACTCTTTAACTCCACCACGCGGATCAACGCTTCCTTTGCCCTCAATCACGAGACGGCCGCGGTGAGCACCGGAGTGCTGCTCTTCCAACAATTCTCGATCACCGTGCCGGGGAGTAAGAACATCGCTTATCTCGACGCTTTCTGGGGGATCGATGATTACTCCTCGGCGGCGCGCGGCGGCGATCGCGGCGGGCCGCTCGGACAGACCGGAATTCTTTTCGCCGCCCAGGGCCTTGGCTCTTACGGAGCGCCGTTAGGCAATCGCGCCAACGACGCCATCGGTCTCGCTCTTGGCTATCAGGTTTTCCTCGGCAGCGCCGACCGGCAGCTCACCTTCGAGCTCGGCGGCCGCGTCGCGACCAAGACCCCGAGCTTTTTCGCCGCCAGCCAACCGGATTCGATCGCCACCGCCGTCCGCTATCAGATGAAGTTGAGTCAGCATCTCGTTCTCGTCTTCGACACTTTCGTCGCCTTTCCCGAAGACCGCGACACCGCTTATGGCGTTCGCTCGGAACTGCTGATAAAGTTTTAGGGGTTCTTCTTCGCGGCGATCATGATTCTGGAAGCACTGGGCGGCGTTCTTCTTCTCGGAGGTTTGCTCCAGGTCGGTCTCCTGACCGCGGCAAATTTCCGCCGGCTCGCGGGCCAGAATCGGCAGGCCGACATTTCCCTCGAACTCCTCAAGACCGAGCTCGAAATGATGCGCGATCTCCGCCGGCAAAAGGCGGAGAGCGGATTGCCCTGGAACGGCTGGCGAAAATTTCTCGTCACCCGCAAAGTGATGGAGTGCGACGACATTTGTTCCTTCCATCTCTCCCCCCACGATAAGAAAACGCTCCCCGGCTTTCTCCCCGGTCAATACCTCACCTTTAACCTCGACATCCCCGGCCAAACCAAACCGGTCGTCCGCTGCTACAGCCTTTCCGATGGCCCGCGCCCCGAAAACTACCGGGTCACGATCAAACGCATTCCGCCGCGCGATAAAGACAAGCCGCCCGGCCTCGCCTCCACCTTCTTTTATGATCAGGTCAACGAAGGCGATATCCTCGACGTCAAGGCGCCTTCCGGTCAGTTCTTCCTCGATCCGACCGGGCCCGGCGGCGTCGTCCTGATCGGGAGCGGGATCGGCCTGACCCCGGTCCTGGCCATGCTCAACACCCTCATCGGGCAGGGCTCACGCCGCCAGGTCTGGTTTTTCCACGGCATCCGCAACCGCTCCGAGCACATCATGAAAGAGCACCTCGAAGCGATCGCGCGCGAGCATGCCAATGTGCATCTGCAGGTCTGCGCGAGTAAGCCCGATCCGGATTACGAGCTCGGGCGCGATTACCATCACGAAGGCCGCATCTCGGTGGAGCTTTTTAAGACGGTCCTGCCCTCGAGTAACTTCGATTTCTACCTCTGCGGTCCCGGGCCGATGATGCAGGACGTGACCGAAGGCCTGAAAGCGTGGGGCGTTCCGGACAAGAACATCCACTACGAGACCTTCGGGCCCTCGAGCGTAAAGAAAGTCGCGGCTGTCGTATCGCCCGAAGCCAAAGTGGCGACTGGTTACGCGATCCAGTTCAAGAAGAGCGGCAAGACTCTGCAATGGTGTGGCGACCACACCAGCATCCTCGACCTGGCCGACGCCAACGGCATCAGCATCGCGAGCGGCTGCCGCGCCGGGAGCTGCGGCACCTGCCAGGTGGCGGTCTTTTCCGGCGAAGTCGACTACATCGAGAAATCCGACTTCGAGACCAACCCCGGCACCCGCCTCACCTGCATCGGCGCGCCCAAGAGCGACCTCGTCCTCGACGCCTGACGTAGCGTCACAAGAAAGCAATCAGCCGACTTCGCTGCGGTGCGAAATCCAATAGAGCGGCTTCCTCCCGGCGTGCGCGGCAGCTACCACCCAGAGCGTCTGCTCTCGGGTAATGTAAGGTATGTAATAGGGGAATATCCGCAGGTTGACGCGGCGATACATCTCCGATCGAAGACGATAGAGTTCGGGCCTCTTGCGAATCGATAAAAGACATCTATCGACTTCGTTTCTGAAGCGCCGCCCTAACCCGATGCGAGCTTCTTCGTAATCGGAGATCGCGTCGAGAAATTCCCTTTGGGCTTCCTCGACGAAGCGGATTGTCACGGAGCCAGACGGCTCTCGGCCGCTCTCTTTACATCCTCGTAAGCGATGCCGTTAACGCGACCCCCGTCGATGGCGCGGATGCGGTCAGAAACCTCGGCGTCCCATGCCGCTTCCGCCTCAGAGTTGGCGACCTCTGCACTTTGCAGCAGCACTTCCGCGAGTGCGAGCCGTTCGCCCGGCGACAGCTCCATTGCTTCCTTGGTCACTCCTTCGAGCGTCACTGGCATGGGAAAAGCGTTGCAAAAATCTCATTCCTGGTCAATTGCCCCGCCCGTCCCTTGACATCCGCAGCAGGCGGCGGGTACTTCGCACCTGCCTTGAAGCCGATCTTTTCCGTCCCAAACCTGCTCGTTAGGCTGCCGCTCTTCGCCGCGGCCCTTTTCTTCTGCGCCGGTTGCGGCAAAAGCAACGACGACAAGATCACCGTTTACCGAATCCCGAAAGAGACGCCCCCGGCCGCGAGTTCCGAGCAGGTTGCGATGACGAGCAACGCCGGCGCGGCGCCGACGGTGCATTGGAACGCACCGGAAGGTTGGGAGGAACAACCCAGCACCGGTTTCCGCAAAGGCAGCTTCCTCGTCCATGGCGCGGATGGGAAGCAGGCCGATGTCTCCGTCATTTCATTTCCCGAGCAGGCGGGCGGTCTCCTCGCCAACGTTAACCGCTGGCGGGATCAGTTGAAGCTCGCTCCGATCAGCAACGAAGCGGAGGTCGGCACTCCCCTGCCGGTGGCTGGCCAGGATATGTTTTTTGTCGATCTCGTGAGCGAACAAGGCCTCCAACCCGATGGCTCGAAGTCGCGCATTCTCGGCGGAATTTTTCCGCTTCCGGGCGAGACCTGGTTTTTCAAAATGATGGGGCCCGATCAGCTCGTGGAAGCGCAGCGCAATGCCTTCCGGCAATTTCTCGAAAGCGTGCACCTCGTGAACGCTGCGCCCGCAGCGATGACCGCAGATGCAGGCGCCGGGAAGACCAACGCGCCCACCCCGCCGCCAATCGAACCGGCGCAAGGCGGGCCGCTGCAATATCAACTGCCGGCGAACTGGCAGGAAAAGCCGCTCAGCCCAATGCGCCTGGCCAGTTTCAAGGCGATCGCGCCTAACGAAAAGGAAACCGATGTCTCGGTCGTCGCGCTTCCCGGGATGGCGGGCGGCGATCTCGCGAACGTGAATCGCTGGCGCGGTCAGGTGAACCTGCCGCCGGTCGATGAAGACACCCTCGCCAAGTCGGCCGAACACGTGAAGGCGAACGGCCACGATTTTCTCGTCGTCGATCTGGTGAGCCCTGCGCCGATCGGTGATAAGGCAGAAAAGCAGCGGATTCTGGCCGCGATTCTGGATGAGAACGATCGCTCCTGGTTCATCAAGATGACGGGCGAAGACGCCGCCGTCGCCTCGCAGAAAAATGCGTTCGCCGATTTTCTGCGCAGCCTGAAAATTCCCTGATGTCCGCGACTACTATCGAGCCTTCAGCCGGGGTCAACGCCCGCGGCTACAACGTCAACGATTTCCTGAGGCCGCTGCGCATTTTCGCCTCGCTCCGGCTCACCGTCGTCTGCCTCGGCTTCGGGATGTTGCTCATTTTTCTCGGAACCCTCGCGCAGGTGCACCTCGGGATTCACGCCGTGCAGGCGCAATATTTCCAGAGCCTGCTCATTTTCTGGTCGCCCCCCGGCGCGGATTGGAAGATTCCGATTCTGCCCGGCGGCTATTTGTTAGGCACGATCCTGCTCGTCAATCTGGTCGCCGCCCACGCCACCCGATTCCAGCTTTCGCGCAAGAAAATTGGAATCATTCTGCTCCACTTCGGCGTCATCCTTCTGCTCATCGGGCAGCTCCTGACCGGTCTCTTCGCGCGTGAAACCCAGATGCGGATCGACGAAGGGCAGACGCTCGGTTATTCGGAAGCGCCCCGCGAAGTCGAGCTGGCGGTGATCGATGTGAGCGATCCGAAGTTCGACCAGGTCGTCGCGATTCCCGAGGCGACGCTCGCGCGCGGGGGGACGATCCAGAATCCGACCCTTCCTTTTACCCTCAAAATTCGGCACTTTTTCCCTAACTCCCGCCTCGCGATGCGCGCACAGGCACCGCAGGCCCCGCCCTCCATCGCCACGATCGGCTTCGGCGCCAACGTCGTCGCGACCGAAATCCCGCGCACGGTCAAGGATGACGAGCGCGACCTGAGCGCGGCCTTCGTCGAGATCGACGGCGTCCAGGGTTCGTTAGGCACGTGGCTCGTTTCGAACGCGATCGCCGAGCCGCAATCCTTCACGCTCGACGGGCACACCTACGAGCTGATCATGCGGCAGCGGCGTTTCTACAAGCAATTCGCGCTCACTCTCGAACACTTTGCCCACGATCGTTATGCCGGCACCGACATCCCGAAAAACTTCTCCAGCCGCGTCCGCCTGGTCGATTTCGAGCGCGGGGAAAATCGCGAAGTCCTCATCTCGATGAACGATCCGCTGCGCTATCGCGGCTACACTTTTTATCAGGCCGGCTTCGACAATAACGACAGCACGACCATTCTGCAGGTGGTGAAAAATCCGGCCATGCTCCTGCCCTACATCGCCTGCGGGCTCGTCGGGCTCGGCCTGCTCATTCAATTTTCGATGCACTTGTTTGGCTTCGTGAAAAAGAGGAACCGATGAAATCGCGTCCCTGGATCATCTGGCTGATCGTGGCCGCGGCTCTCGCCTACATCTTCGCGCCGCTTGCTCAGCACGATACCCGCGGCGGGTTTGAGATGCAGAAGTTTGGCCGCCTGCCCGTCCTTCTGAACGGCCGGATCAAACCGCTCGACACCGTCGCGCGCAATTCCCTCCTCATCATTCACGGAAAGCAAACGGTCGTGTCTGAAGATGGGAATCTGACGCCGATTGATTGGCTCGCCGAGGTGTTGATGAAACCGAGCGAAGCCGATCGCCGAAAAATCTTCGTCATCCGCAGTCCGGTGACGCGCGCCTCCATCGGTCGGAGCGATCCGACGGTGGAATATTTTTCCTTCCTCGAGCTCACCCCGCATCTGCAGGAGATCGAGCAGCAGGCCGAGCTCGCGCAAAAAGTGGAAGCGCAGGTGCGCTCGCCTTTCCAGCGCGACATCATCAAGTTATTCGAGCGGCTGACGCTTTATCACCGGCTCGAGAACAGCATCGAAGTCGCCGGCACGAAAGACTTCAAATCGCAGATCGACGACCTGCTTAAGAATATCCATCCCTCACCCATCCCGATGAACAGCGGGATCGCGCCGGAGGCTTTGCAGAGCCTCGGTTTTCTCGCCCAGACCGGTTATTTTTTTCCGATTCCGCCGGTCCCGCCTAACGACGACCCGCTGCAATGGCGTAAAATGGGGGAGAGCCTTTTGCTCTTCCTCACCGCCGGGAACATGCATCCCGCTGTCTCCGCTTGGGCGACGATGGCGAGCGCCTACGCGGCGAACGATCCGGCGACCTTCAACTCCACGCTCGATCGTTACGCCGGTTGGGTGCAGGAGCATTTCCCGATGCGGGTGCGGAAGGCGCACGTCGAGTCGGTCTTCAATCAGTTGGAGCCGTTCTACAGCACGATGGTGATTTACGTGCTCATCTTTATTTTGGCCTGCGCTTCCTGGCTGGTCTGGCCGCAGACTCTCGGGCGCTACGCCTTCACCCTGCTCGTAGTCGCGTTCGTGATTCACTCGGCCGGACTCATCACCCGGATGTATCTGGAAGGGCGGCCGCCAGTGACCAATCTCTATTCCTCCGCCGTCTTCATCGGCTGGGGCGCGGTCCTGCTCGGCATTTTTTTGGAACGCTTTTTCCGCAACGGGATCGGGAGCGCGACCGCCGCCGCGATCGGCTATCTCACGCTCCTCATTGCGCATCATCTTTCGATGGATGGCGACACCATGGAAATGATGCGGGCCGTCCTCGACACCAACATCTGGCTCGCCACCCACGTCGTCATGGTGACGCTCGGTTACGCCTCGACTTTTCTCGCCGGCTTCCTCGCCCTCACCTACATCGTGCGCGGCGCCTTTACTCCCTCACTCGATCGCAACACCGCGAAGTCGCTCGCGCGCATGGTCTACGGGATCGTCTGTTTCGCTACGCTCTTCAGTTTCGTCGGAACGATTCTAGGCGGCATCTGGGCGGATCAATCGTGGGGGCGCTTCTGGGGTTGGGACCCGAAGGAAAACGGGGCCGCTCTCATCGTGCTCTGGAACGCCATCATCCTGCATGCACGCTGGGGCGGACTCGTCCGGCAACGCGGGCTCATGGTCTTGGCCGTCTTCGGCAACGTCGTCACGAGCTGGTCGTGGTTTGGCGTCAACATGCTCGGGATCGGCCTCCACTCCTACGGTTTCATGGACAGCGCTTTTCCCTGGCTGATTGCCTTCGGCGCGAGTCAGCTCGCCTTTATGATGATCGGCCTGCTCCCGCCGCATACCTGGCGGAGCCAGTTAGAGCCGGCGCCCACAGTGCGAACGCCGGCCCCGGGCGGGGATGTCGCCCTCACACGAAGCTGAACGCCTCTCCAGCCGGCGGGGGAAACAGCGGACCGAAAGGGTACCGCCGCGGTCGGGTGAACTGCGGCGTCCGGGAGTTAGCCATGGTACTGTGAGCCGTTGAGGGCATCCTGCTCCGTCGTTTCCTTGCGCAAAATTTTCACGGCATTGCAAAAAAATGCGGTGATTGCGAAAAAAATTGCAGCGGGGGCTGTAGCGGCGCTCTGTGAGCGTCGTGTCTGCTGGGGAACGGCGCGCCCTTCGACGGTCATAGACCGCCGCTACAAGGGCGGACTACCATCCTTAATAGACGGTCGCCGACTCGGGACCGGCGAGGATTTTCTGAAATCGCGCATCCGAACGGAGCGGATCCCATTGCCAGCGCAAGCGCAGATCCCAAAGCGAAACGCTCGCCTCGTAAAACGAGACGCAACCCGGATTGCGGAGGAGCGATTCGAGCATGGCGATCGCCTGATCGGCGTCGCCCACTCGGGCATGGATCAAGGCGAGGTCGCAGAGCCTTTGCGGTCCGTCGTAAGCGTCGCGCGAGGTTGGTTCGAGCTGGACGGCGCGCTCGCCTTCGCGAATCGCGTCGGCTTTTCTCCCCATGTAGGCGTAAAGCAGACCGAGACGGGCGTGACGCAGCGCGTTTTCCGGATGGGCCAGCGTCTCGGCTTCCATCGGCAGACGCGCGGACTCGAACAACTCCATCGCCTCGGCTTTGTCGCCCTGCGCCAGTTTAATGCAGCCTTCCAGATAACTCTTCGGCACAGGCGCACTAAAAACCGAGGGCAACGTCTCAAAAGGAAAACGGTCGATCGCCGCCTGCGCGCCGGCGAAATTACGCTCCAACAAAGCGGCATCCCACCGCACCCAGGCCACGTCGCCCTCTGGGTCGCCGGGCGAGTTATCGTTTGCGAAGACCTTTTGGATCGCGCTCAAATCCCCGCGTCGCCAGATCTCGAGGTAAGCCCGCTCGATCTTAACCTGCGGAAGGTCCGGTACGAGCGCTGCCGTGCGCTCGATATAACGCGCTGCGGCCGGCCAATCGCGCACCAGGCAGGCGGTGGCGAAGAGCTCGTCGGCGTAACTCATGTTGCGCGGATCGCGCGAAGTGACCCGCTCCAGGCCGGCGCGGGCTTCCCGCCATTTGCCCTCCCGGCGGTGAATGAAAGCAAGGAAGCTTTCCGGTTCGGCGTCGTTAGGGAGAAGACGTTGCGCCTTTTCAAACTCGGGCAAAGCGCGGCTGTAATCGCGCTCGATGTGGTAGAAACAGAGACCCTGCGCGAGATGCGCTTCGCCGAGGTCGGGCCGCAAGCGAAGCGCTTCGCGCGCTTCCTTGTGAGCGCGCGCCTTGATCTCTTCGCCCGGCCCCCGGAAGCGATAGAGCGCGGCGAGGCAGGCCGCGAGCCGGGCATGGGCGAGAGCGAATCCCGGATCGAACACGAGCGCCTGACGATAAAGCTTTTCTGCCGCCTCGTAATCCGAGATCGCCGTCGACCGGCCGCTCTCGGATTTTCGGCCCCGCAGATAAAGCAGATAGGCATCCGGGTTGCGGGTGGGCCTGGCGTGGATATCCGCCGCCTCCTGCGGGCTCAGCGTCGCATCGAGCGCCTCGACGATCGCGCCGGCTAATTCGCCCTGCAAACTGATCGCATCGGCCAGGGTGCGGTCGTAGCGTTCCGACCAAAGCGTGTGCCCGTCGCGCGTATCGATCAGTGAGACCTGGAGAAGCACGCGATCGCCAGTCCGGCGCAAGCTTCCCTCCAAAACGTGCCGCACCCCGAGCGCTCGCCCGATCGCGGGCAGGTCGCGCGCGACATCCGCGGGATAGTGCGAGGAGCTGCGCCGACCGATCACTTTCAAGTCCTGAATCTTGACCAGACTGGAAAGCACATCCTCCTCGATGCCATCGGCAAAAAAGGCGTTGCGCGGATCGTTGCTCAGGTTTTTGAAGGGGAGAACGGCAATGGATTTGTCGTCGAGAGAGGTGGCCGGCCAGAAAAGAAAAAAAGCCAGCGCCGCGACGGCCGCGGCGAGGCCGAGACCGATCAGCGCCGCGCGTCTGCGCGTGCTGCCGCGAGATCGTACGCCGGTGAGAGTCTCCTGGCATTCCTGCAATGCCTCGCTCAAGGCGGTTGCCGAGGCAGGGCGATCCCGCGGATCCTGAGCCAGCATCGTCTGGAGCAACCTGGCGAGAGAAGAAGGAATACCGCGCTCGCCAAGTCGAGTCAGAGTCAAAGAAAGAGGAGGCTGCCGGTCGCCCGACGCGCTCGGAACCTCGCCCGTAAGCGAATACCAGAGCATCCCGCCTAACGAATAAATGTCCGAGCGAACATCGACCCGCCGACCGTGGAATTGTTCCGGACTGGAGAACGCTGGTGTGCCCTGGAAGGCAGACGGAAGCAACGCCTCCTCATCTTCACTGACCGCCTGGGCGAGACCAAAGTCGATCACTTTCACCCAGGCATCGCTCGGTTTGCCGCGCGCCGCGGTTTCCTCTTCGGCCAGGAGCATGATGTTGGAGGGCTTGAGATCGCGATGAATGAGGCCGCGCTTCTCCGCCGCGGCCAGGGCACGCGCCACCTGGAGCCCAATCTCGAGCGCAAGAATCGGACTAAGCGGACCGCTCCGGCGGAGCCGCGCCTCCAGTGTTTCGCCTTCCACGAATTCCATCGCATAGAAGCAATCGCCGCTCTCCACCTGCTCCTCGGCGGCGCGCACGGTGAGCGGATCGTTAGGCGTGGGCAAAGCGTTGACCACGCCGAAATGGAACACGCTCGCGACGTTCGGGTGCCGCAGCCGGGCGGCGGCTTGCGCCTCCTGCAGGAACCGCCGGCGCGCTCCGGGCTGGGACGAGAAACGGCCGTTGATGACCTTCAAAGCGACCGGCACGCGCAGGTTCACATCGACGGCTTTGTAGGTCACGCCCATCGCGCCCCGGCCCAGCTCCCAGGGCGTTCCATCCGGTCGGCTCAGCACTTCGTAATGCTGGAAAAGGCGGGTCCCAAAATCAGTCGGCGAGAGCGCCGCCTCCGCTCCGTCCGCTTCCATCCCGCCGCGGAGCAGGCAATGCAGGCACCCGACCTCGCTCATCCCACTTGGGAACGGAGCGCCACACTGTTCGCAATGCAGCGTCTGATCGCTCCGCGTCGCTTGCATCGGCGTTCTAGGCGCTCGCGATGAGCACTCGGCAGAGATAACGCAGCTCGCTCTCGACGTCCTGATTCGTCGGCACCGTCCGCGCCACCTCCGCGCGCAGAAGCGCACGGTAGCGGGAACGGAGACGAAAGAGGTGGCTGCGCAAAGTCTCGACCGGAACCCCGAGTCGCGCCGCCGCTTCTTCCGAGGTGGGCAATCCGACGCCCCCGGCGAGGAAAGGCCGCAACTCGGCGAGCACCCGCGCCTTTTGCCCGCTCGCATATTCCGCCTCCAAGGCCGCCATCGCCCGACCGACCAGCGCCGCCGCCCAGTTTAATTCAAAAGCCCGCTCCTCATCCAGCGGCGCTCCGGTCAGGAGTGCGCCGTCGGTCTCTTCAAAAGAATCCAGCCGGTTGGCGTCGAGGAACATCATCGCCTGGTCGCCTCCTCGCTTCTGCCGCCGTTGACGAGCGTGAGTCGCGCCGAGATAACGCTTGAGCAAGACAAGGAGGAAGGTGCGAAAACGGCCCTTGCTTCGATCGGAGGCCGCGTAAGCCTGCTTCTCCAGGAGATAGGCGAAAAAACCCTGCGTCAGATCCTGGGCATCGGTCCGGTTGTAGCCGCGCTGGCGCACGAAGCGGTAAAGCGGCGGCCAGTAATCCTGGCAAAGCTGGGTGAGCGCCCGCTCCGCCCGCTCGGGGGCGACTTCGTCTTCATGGGCAGAAAGGTCCGCCACCACACTCCAATGAGTGGTCATGAAGACTCCTGCGTTGGTTGGGAAAGTGCCGGCGAAACCTTTCAAAGCGGCGGCGAGAGTAGCGGATGACGCGGAAAAGAGCAAGCCTGCGCTCAATGCGGAAAAAGTCCCGCGTGCCGATCTTGCCGGAAAAACTAGAGCGTCTGCCAAAAAAAGCTTCCGATTGGCGAAGTTGTAGCCGGGGGCGTTGACCCCGGCTGGTCTGGCGCGTGACGAACTCGTTCGCCGACCGGGGTCAGCGCCCCCGGCTACAACTTGCCGTCAGAGCTGGAAATAATTTCTGGCAGATGCTCTAGATTTCGTCTTCGCCGCCAGCCCACGCTCTCCCAGCCAGGAAAAGGAGCGCTTGATCCGCCGCACGCTTTTCAGGCCAAAAGGCTCGATCGCCTTGCTCCGAATATGCGCGATCGCTTCTTCCACCGAGTCGGTGACGTAGATCAGATCGAGGTCGCGGCGGCTGATCATCCCGGCCTGCGCCATCTTCTCGATGAACTCGACCAAGGCCCGCCAGTAATCCTGGCCCATGACGACGATCGGGAAATTCCTGATCTTGCCCGTCTGGATAAGAGTTAGGGCCTCGAACAACTCGTCGAGCGTTCCCGCGCCGCCCGGCATGACCACGAAGGCGTAGGAATATTTAATGAGGAGAGTCTTGCGCACAAAGAAGTAATAGAGCGTCACGCTCCGATCCAGATAAGCGTTCATCTTTTGCTCGTGCGGCAGCTCGATCCCACAGCCCACACTGCGGCCCCCGCTTTCTTTCGCGCCGCGATTGGCGGCTTCCATGATTCCCGAGCCGCCCCCCGTCATGACCGTGAAACCGAGACGCACAATCTCGGCCCCCATCTTCCGGGCCTGCTTGTAGGAGGAACTTTCTTCTCCTACGCGAGCGGAACCGAAAACTGTCACACACGGACCGACGAAATGGAGAACGCGAAAGCCGCGCAGAAAATCGCGCAGGACGCGCAGCAAGGTGATGAACTCCTCGAAGCGCGAGCGCGGACCTTCCAGAAAAATCTCGTCCGCGCGTTCGCCGGTTTCCGGCGAGGAAGTGGTTGCTGGATCCACGAGGAACTCAAGCAACCACCCCGCACCCCGCGCTGTAAAGCCCAAGAATCCGGCCCGCGCAGCAGCTTCGCAGGAGAAAGATTAGTGGATGCGGTCCCCGCCGGTGGCCGTAACATCCCCACGCAGATGAATTACTTCGAGGAATTTCGAGTGGCGCCCGGGAGTCATTTTAGGCTGCAAGATCTCGACCCCGGATTTTCCCCGGTCGACGACAAGAAAAAATCCGCGCTCGCGAAAATCAAGAAGCTGCAGAAGCGGATGGACGAGCTGCAGTTCGAGCTTTATGCCGAACAGAAGCATTCCCTTCTCATCTGCCTGCAGGCGCCCGATGCCGGGGGCAAGGATGGAGTCGTTAGGCACGTCATCGGCTCGATGAATCCGCAAAGCTGCCGGGTCGTCAGTTTTAAGGAACCGACGCGCGAGGAGGCGGCCCACGATTTTCTCTGGCGGATCGAGCACGAAGTTCCGCGGCGCGGCGAAGTGGTGATCTTCAATCGCTCCCACTACGAGGACGTGCTCGTCGTCCGGGTGCACGAACTCGTCCCCGAAACCGTCTGGTCGGAGCGCTTCGCGCAGATCAACGACTTCGAGCGTCGCCTCGCCGCCAGCGGGACGCACATCCTCAAATTCTTCCTCCACATCAGCAAGGAAGAGCAGCTCGAGCGCTTTAAGGATCGGCTCGACGATCCCGCGCGGCATTGGAAAATCAGCGACGCCGATTATCGCGAACGCGATTATTGGGACGCCTACCAGGCCGCTTATCAGGATGCGATCAACAAGTGCAGCACCGAGGTCGCGCCGTGGTTTGTCATTCCCTCCGATCACAAGTGGTTTCGCAATCTCGCCATCTCGCAG
>JBBQHV010000013.1:0-15045 GCA_038324295.1 Chthoniobacterales bacterium | reverse complement strand
TGCGTGAAACCGCAGACCGGACACTTCTGGGTCGGCGCGCCCTTCTCGATCTCTTCCGCCGCGCCGATGCCTAACAAGAGATCGGCAAGAGCGAAACCGGTCGGATCCTGCACGCCTTTTTCTTTCGAGCAGGCATCGCAGAGATTCACCTTCTGCATTTTGCCGTCGACAATCTGCGTCAGAAAAACCGTCGAATCATTGCACTTACAAACGTCGCAGAGCATGGCTATCAATTAGACCATAAAGCGGCCAGAACATTCAACCGCGAGGACGAGAGTGATGTCGTTAGGCGGCCGGGAGAGAGCGGGTTCGATCACGCCGAAAAAATCGGCGTCCCACTTTCCCGTGTCAACTCGCGGAAGCGCGCGATCATCCGGGTCGTGATCGCTCCCGGCTTCCCCGTTCCGATGATGCGGCCGTCGACTTTGATCATCGGGATGACCTCCGCGGCCGTGCCGGTGAGAAATGCTTCGTCCGCGATGTAGAGATCGTGCCGGGTCAGATCGGGCTCGGAAATCTTGATCCCGAGCTCGGCCGCGATGTCGAACACGACCGAACGCGTGATCCCGCGCAACGCCCCGGCCGTGATTGGCGGCGTCATGATCTGGCCGCGTTTGACCAGGAATACATTGTCCGCGGTGCACTCCGCGATATTGCCGGCGTCGTTCAACATGAGCGCTTCGTCGGCACTGGCGAGGTTCGCTTCGATCCGGGCGAGGACGTTGTTCAAATAATTGAGCGACTTGATCGCGGGATTGAGCGTGGCGGGTCCCATCCGGCGCGTCGGCACCGTCACCACGGTCAGGCCTTTGCGATAAACTTCCTCTGAATAAAGCGCGATCGTCGAAGCGATGATGATGACGCTCGGCCGCTTACATTGCACCGGGTTGAGGCCGAGATTGCCGACGCCGCGCGTCACGATCAGGCGCACGTAACCGTCACGCAGATTGTTTCGCCGAATCGTCTCGAAGAGCGCCTCGTCCATCGCCGGCCGCGACATCGGAATATCGATGCAAATCGAGCGCGCCGATTCCCAGAGCCGCTCCATGTGTTCTTCCATGCGGAAGACCCGGCCGTTGTAAAACCGAATTCCCTCGAAGACACCGTCGCCGTAGAGCAGACCGTGATCGAAGACCGAAATCTTGGCGTCGGCTTCGTCGAAAAATTCGCCGTCGATGTAAATTTTCAGTGTCTTTTTAGCGGGCTGCGCGGCTTTGGATTTACCGGCAGTCTTGGGTTGCTCCATCACGGCGGTCTCTTCGGCGTCTTTCGTAAGCATGAAAAAACTTCCGGTGATTCCAAAAGCATTTCAAGCGGAGAAAACGCGCCGAGGCCCCTAACGATGGCAGGGACAAACGACTGAGCGTCGCGCTTCACGGTCAGCGCGAAGGGAAGCGGTTCTTCGGGCCGCGGGGTTCTGCAGAAACTGCCGGGAGTCGGATAGGACGACTCCCGGCAGCAATAGGTCTAATTAGTTTCCGTTAAGGAAGAGAATTACCCCTCTTCACCCGGATCACGTTGGCGTCGGGTCTGTTAATAGCGCCATCAGCGGTGCAGTCATTCCGGAAGTTACCCGCGTTGGCCGGGCCCCGATTGGCTTTGACGCTGTTGAAGTCCGGCCGATCGACCACGCGGTTGCCATTCACGTCACCCGTGAGGAAGCCGAATGGAACATCACCGTGCGGCATGCCGCAGGCGACGCCTTCGCCTGAACCGGCCACCGGTCTGGAAGGATCGATTTCTCTGCACAGCATTTCGGGTGGCCCGGTGAAAAAGGGCGTTCCCGACTCGCGGCCGCTTGCCAACACGACCTTTGTCGTCCGGAAGGGCGATCTCACCGTCACCTCCTTCACGACAGATGATCAGGGCCGGTTCCGGATTGCTTTGCCTTCCGGGCACTACACCATTTCGAAGAAAGATTGGAAAAGCAGCGTGGGATTCTATGGCCCTTTCCCGGTGGATATCGCTGCCGGTCAGATGAAGAAGGTGCAGTTGGATTGCGACACTGGCATGCAATGAAGGAAGCCGGAGACCCAAGCCTGCGAACGAGCTTGAAAGCCTCGCGCGCTCGCCCGTTGTAGCGTCCGCTGTCTCAGCGGACAACTCACGCGCAATCGAAGCGGACGCCGGGGAACCTCTCAATGCGCTGAGACAGCGCACGCTACAACGTCCTCACTGGCCTCAGCCGGCGAGCAGCCCATCGACGATCCGCAAGGTGCGATCGCCGCGCCGTGCTAATTCGTTATCGTGCGTCACGACGACGAGCGTCTTGCGCCGCTCCCTCGCCAGCCCGAGGAGCAAATCCATGATCGCTTCGCCGGTTTTGGAGTCGAGATTACCGGTCGGCTCATCGGCGAAAATGATGTCGGGATCATTCGTTAGGGCGCGGGCAATCGCGACCCGTTGCTGCTCGCCGCCGGAGAGCTCGGGCGGAAGATGATGCACCCGCTCGCTCAACCCAACCGTTGCGAGACTTTTGATGCAGGCCTCTTTGCCCGTTCGCCGCCCGATCATTCCCGGGAGCATGACGTTTTCCAGCGCAGTCAATTCCGGGAGCAAGAAGTAGCCTTGGAAAACGAAACCCATCTTCTGGTTGCGCAGCCGGGCGAGGGCCGCTTCCCCGCCGCGATAAAGTTGCTGGCCTTCGAATTCCACCTCGCCCGATTCCGGCCGTTCCAGCCCGGCGAGGGTGTAAAGCAGCGTCGTCTTGCCCGCCCCCGAAGCGCCGCAGAGAAAAATCGATTCGCCGTGCCGCACTTCCAGCGAAACGCCGCACAACACTTCAATGCGGCGCCGGCCGATCTGGAACGAGCGGCGCAGATCGCGCGCGATGAGTTGGGCTTCAGGCATGGCGCAGCATCATTCGCCAACTCCCTTCCGCCCGCAACGACTCAGAAGCCAAGTCGCTTCACCAAACTTGCGAAGCGCGAATCCGTCCGGAGGCGATCCCACTTCGGATCGACTTTCAGAAAACTCAGGCGCACGTCGCGGTCCTGGTAAGCTTTTTCGAGCCAGGCGAACGCTTCGTCGTCCTCGCCCAGGCCAAGGTGAAGCACCGCCAGGTTGACCGGCGGGATGTAACGTTGCGTGGCGATCGACTGCAGTTCGCGAAGGACTTTTCTCGCTTTCGCGGGCTCGCCGACCATTCCCCAGACGTAGCCGATCATGGCGATCGTCTCCGAGTTTCCATGCGAAGTGTCCCGCGCCCTCGCGAAATGATCGAGGGCCTCGGGAAATTTTTTCTGCTCCGTGCAGACCTTGCCCAAGAAAAGGCGCGCCACCCAAAAGTTCGGTTCCAGGTCGAGGGTACTTTGCAGACGCGCGACCGCTTCCTCCAGGCGATTCGCGTAGTAAAGCACCGCGCCGCTGAGCGCGTTGATAATCAGCGAGACCGGCTCGAGCTCCCGCGCCCGCTCGCCGTGCGCGATCGCCTCTTCGTGCCGGCCGAGATCGGAAAGCAAATGCGCGTAGGAAATGTGGGCGAAGGCGGAGTCGGGGTTGAGCTGGAGCGCGCGTTGCCCGGAGCGACCGGCCCCGGCCCAATCCCAATCGCACCAGAAGCGGATGAAGGTGAGCGAAGCGTGCGGCTCCGCGAGCGAGTCATCGATCTCGATCGCTTTCGCGGCCGCGATTTTGGCTTGCGGGATGGCTTCGTTAGGCGGGATGTCGCTCGTGATCGGAAGGGAGCGATAAGCTTCCGCGAGCCCGACATAGGCGAGCGCATAACCCGGGTCCAACGCGATCGCCTGGTGAAAGTACTCGATGCTCTTCCTGATCTCGGGCGGCGTGATCCGGCTCCAATGATAACGCCCGGTCAGGTAAAGCTGATAGGCGGCGGAATTATCGGTGAAGCGTTTCGTGACCTGCTTCTGCTCTTCCGGACTGAGATGGAGAGCGAGGGCGTGCGCGACGCGTCCCGAGATCGCATCCTCCACCCCGAAGACATCGGTAAATTTTTCGTCGAAACGATCCGTCCAAAGCGACGCGCCATCCGCCACGTTGATGAGCCGTGCGTTGACCCGGATGCGATCGCCAGAACGCTGAATCGTGCCGTCGAGAACCGACTGCACTTTTAACGCGAGCCCCGCGGCCACAGGATCCTGTTCCAGCCCACCGTAACGGCGCACCGAACTGAGCGGACTCACGGCGATCTCTCTGATCTTCCCCAGTCGAGCGATGAGGGTGTCGGCGATTCCCATTTCCAGGGCCGCGTCGCGACTTTCGGGAAGCAACGGCTTGAAAGGCAAAACGGCGAGAGTCTTGAGCGCCCCTCCCGGCGCGGAAGTTTTTTCCGGCCGGGCTTGGGCCACGGCCGCGACGAAGCGATAGCCGCGGCCCGGAACCGTCACGATGTAGCGATGCGTGCCCGGATTTCCTCCAAAGATCCGGCGCAAGGCCGAGATGTTTTGCGTCAGGTTATTTTCCTCGACGATCGAGTCGGGCCAGATCGACGTCATTAACGCTTCCTTCGCGAGGACGGTGCCGCTGTTTCGCACCAGGCAAAGGAGCGTTTCGAAAACCTTGGAGGTGAGCGGCACGAGGGTGCCGTCGCGCCGCCTCAAGAGACGCCTTTCCGCATCCAGGCAGAAGTCGCCGAACTCGAAAGTGCGAGATGGGGCGGAATCGGTCATGCGGCCTTCAGAAGGTTTCAGGAAAATTCACCTGTGCGCTAAGGATTTTTCAGGGCTCTCTGGCGCAACGTCGTCTCCACACAGGCATTCAGGAAAAACCTGGACCGCAAAACAACAATAAAAAAGGAGACACCATGATAACAAGACTAACGAAAAGCCACCTCGCATCCGCCGTTGCGCTCATCAGCCTAACGACTTTGCTCGCCTTCCCCGCCGCCTCGACGTCCGCACAGGGCGCACCTGATCAGCGGCACGGCGATCGGATCGAAGGCGTTTGGGATTCCCAGGTCAGCATCGTCGATTGCCAATCCGGCACCGTCGTCGCGAGTTTTCGCGGCCTCGGAATGTTCATCCGGGGCGGCTCGCTCACCCAAACCAACACCATGCCGCCGGCCCTCAGCAGCCCCAGCTTTGGCCGCTGGGAGCGGATCAGCCCCGGCCATTACACCGCCACCTTCCGCTTCTTCCGTTTCCTGCCCGACGGCAGTTTCACGGGAGTGCAAAAAGTGACGCGCCAGATCCAACTCGACACAGGCGGTAAGACCTTCACCGGCGAGGTGAGCTTCGAGACCTACGATACGGCCGGCAACTTGATCGCGACCGGCTGCGGCACGGAAACGTCCGCCCGCGTCGTCGACTAGAATTCCGGGTCAGCTGGCCTAACGACCCATCTACCCTCGGGAAAACAAAAGCGCCGCGTGAGATTTCTCTCACGCGGCGCATCGTGTTGGGCGGAATTCGTTAGGCTAGACCGAGCGTGACGAGCGTCGGCTCGTCCACCGCAGCGGTCTGGACGAGACCGTTATCCCGCTGGAAAGCTGCGAGAGCGCCGCGGGTTTGCGGTCCGATCAAGCCGTCGATCGGACCCCGATAATAACCGAGATCGCGCAGGGCCAGCTGCACATTCTCCAGCACCTGGCCGGGAGCGAGGTCGTTGTAGCCGTAGATCGGCTCGCTGTAGATGTAGTTATTATAGATCGGGCTGTAGCCGTAGGCCGGATACCAGTAGCCGGCGTCCCAATAATAATAGCCGCCACCGAAGAGCACGAAAGTGGTGTGCCCGTAGTAGCGCCTCCACCAGTTCCGGTCGTGCCGCTGATGTACGCCCCGCGCGCGGGCGACGGCGAAGCTGTTGCGGTCGAAGTTCCGATGCGGGCGATTGCGCGCCACGTCCACCCGGCTATTGCCGCGGTTGCGATTGACGGTCGGCCGGTTGTGTCCGCGGTTGGCCGCCGGCGCGGTGCGATGATTCGATCCGCGAGTGTTATTCGCGGTCCTCACCGGCTGCCGCCGAATGGCCCGGGCGGAATCCCGCTGCGCGTTGATCGTACGGCGGGTCGGGGTCACCCGGCGCTGCGTATGTTGCGCTTGTCGTAAGGAGCGGTGGGCTGGCTGGGTCGTCGGCCGATTCGCTGGCTTCGACCGCCGCGCCGCCGCGGCCGCCGTGGCCGCCTCCGCCTCGCGCTTTTGTTTTCTGTTGCGGTTGTTGTTGTTGTTGTCGGCCTGCACCATCTGCGCCAACGGCAGGGTCAGGGCCAGAGCGATGAACAGTAATTTTTTCATGGTTTTTGCCTTGTTAGATTCGACCCTCTCCGGGCTGCCTTTATTCAAAAAGAATCCGGGCGGGCGCGACCGCGCGGTCCTCTTTTCAGCTCTGCTGCCGGACTGCTTCGAAGAGAACGATACCGACGGCAGTCGCGAGATTGAGACTGCGGGTGCCGTGCATCGGAATGGTCAACAAACGATCCGGATGCGCCTGGAGGAGCGCTTCGGGCAGGCCTTTGGTCTCCCGGCCGAAGACGAGAAAATCGCCGGGCTGAAACGCGACCGCGTGATAGGGCCGTGAGGCCTTCGTCGTGAGGTAAAAATAGCGCGCGCCAGCATCCTGCGCCGCCTCGAGCGCGCCTAACGAGTCCCAAAGCCGCAGCTCGACCTCCGGCCAATAATCGAGACCGGCGCGTTTGAGGGTGCGATCGTCGAGCGAGAAGCCGAGCGGCCTAACGAGATGCAAAGTCGAGCGCGTGGCGAGACAGAGCCGGCCGATGTTGCCAGTGTTGGGCGGGATTTCGGGCTCGACCAGGACGACGTTAAACATCTTGTAGCGGCGCTCTATGAGCGTCGTCTCCCGCGCTCCATGGAGGTCGTTTCCGCGCTCTGCGAGCGTCGCACCGTACGATTCGCCTAAGGCCCCCGAAAGCCTGCGTTGCCTCCCCGCTCTGCGACAACTACAGCTTGCTCGCGATAAATTTCTCCAGCTTCACGATGTCAGCGGCAAACTTGCGGATGCCTTCCGCCGTTTTCTCTGTCGCCATCGCGTCGTCGTTCAGAAGGTAACGGAATTTTTTCTCATCGAGTTCGAGCCGTGGCAGGTCGGCGTTTTTCGATCGGTTCGGGCCCAGCTTGCGCTCCAGCGGTTCGTTCGATTTGGCCAGTTTATCGAGCAGATCGGGACTGATCGTGAGCAGATCGCACCCGGCCAGCTCAATGATCTGGCTCGTATTGCGGAAGCTCGCGCCCATCACTTCGGTCTCGTAGCCGAACTTTTTGTAGTACGTGTAAATCTCCTTCACCGACTGCACGCCGGGATCTTCCGCGCCGGTGTAGTCGCGCTTGTTCGCCGCCTTGAACCAATCGTAAATCCGCCCCACGAAAGGCGAGATGAGCCGCACCTTCGCCTCCGCGCAACGCACCGCCTGCGGGAGCGAGAAGAGCAGGGTCAGATTGCAGTTGATGCCCTCCTTTTGCAGCTTCTCTGCGGCGTTGATCCCTTCCCAGGTGGAAGCGATTTTGATCAGGATGCGTTTGCGATCGATCCCGCGCTTCTCATAAAGCTCGATCAATTGCCGGCCCTTCTTGATCGAGCCTACCGTGTCGAAGGAAAGCCGCGCGTCCGTTTCGGTCGAGACGCGACCGGGCACGATCTCGAGGATGTCGCAACCGAACTGCACGAGCAGATGATCGATCACGTCCTCGATCTGCTCCGCGCCGCTCAGCCCGCTGTTTTTGCGCTCGGCGATCACTTCGTCGAGGAGATGCGCGTACTGCTCCTTCTGCGTCGCGGCGTAAATCAAACTCGGATTGGTCGTCGCGTCCTGCGGCTTGAAATCCTTGATGCTCTCAAAATCACCCGTGTCCGCGACGACTCTCGTGAACTGCTTCAGCTGATCGAGTTGGCTCACTTCAGTCCCAGCTTTTTTATCTACGGCAACGGCAGTGCTCATGCTGATGAGGTTACGCCTGTGCTCTCTATCCGACAACGCAAAAGTCCGCACGGGGTTTGATTAGGCAGACGGGAAAGCTAGATTGTTAGGCAACCCGATGAGCCGCCCGAAACAACCGAAACTGCATCTCGCCGAGACGCCAGAGGAACAGAAGCAATGGCTGGCGCAATGGCGCTCCGCCGAAGCCGCTCTGCTCGAAGTGAAGCGGGAAGAACTGCGCGCGCTGACGGATCAGGACGCGGTCGAGTCCTTTAACTCGCTCGATATGCCCCCGGAACTCATTTATCGATCTCCCGATCGCGAGCAGAGCCTCGGTTTCATCGAACAACAGCGCCTTTTTGGAAAGGTCCGCTCTTATCAACCGGATTCTCGAAGCCGCCGCTGAGCTGCAGAGTTTTTGTGAAGCGCAGCGTTACCGATTCTGCTTTATCGGCGGCCTCGCGGTACAACGCTGGGGCGAACCGCGCGTCACAAACGATGCCGATCTGACGCTGCTCACAGGTTTCGGATCGGAGGAGGAGTTTGTCGAGGCCCTTTTAAGAAACTTCCGCCCGCGTCGAGATGATGCCGCCGAATTCGCGCTGCAGCGTCGCATTCTGCTCCTCAAAGCGGCAAACGATGTCGCGCTCGACGTCGCGCTCGCCGCAATCCCATTTGAAGAAAGGACGGTCGAGCGCGCCTCCGCTTGGAAGGTAAGCGAGAAAATTTGCCTAACGACTTGCGGTGCGGAGGATCTGATCATTCACAAGGTTTTTGCCGGACGAGATCAGGATTGGCTGGATGTGAGGGGGATTCTGCAACGACAGAATCGACGGCTTGATTTCAAACTCATCTTCGAAGAGCTCCGACCGCTCCTGGAATTGAAAGAAGAACCGGAGAACGAGGAGCGCCTGCGCGAGTTGATGAAGCGTGAAGGTCTGTTGTAGCGGCGGCTGTCTCAGCCGCAACCCCGGACACCTTTAAATCTTTAAGGGTCAAGTTTAAGCAAAGGCCCCTCGAATTTTCCCAGCCATCGCCTGCTCTTCGCCCCTTAAAACTTAAACTTAAAACTTAACTCTTAAAACTTAGCTGCTACAATCGCCGCCCGACCATGTCCGACGCCGCCACTGAACTGATCATCGAAGCCGGTCACACCGAGCGCAATTACTGGCGCGACCTCTTCCGCTATCGCGAGCTCTTTTACTTCCTCGCCTGGCGCGACGTGCTCGTGCGCTACAAGCAGACCGTCATCGGCGTTCTCTGGGCCGTCCTGCGCCCGCTCCTCACCATGCTCGTCTTCACCTTCGTCTTCAGCCGGATTGCGAAACTGCCGGCCGAAGGCGTCCCCTACCCCGTGATGGTCTTCGCCGCCATGCTCCCCTGGCAACTCTTCGCCACCTCGCTCACCGAAGGCAGCGGCAGCCTGATCAACAACTCCAACCTCATCTCCAAAGTTTATTTCCCGCGCCTCATCGTGCCGGCCAGCTCGGTCATCGTTTCGTTCGTCGATTTCGCGATCTCGATGATCCTGCTCGGATTCCTCATGGCCCTCTATCACGTCTGGCCGGGATGGCCAGTCCTGGCCTTGCCCCTCTTTACCCTCGTCGCGCTGCTCGCCTCGGCTGGCGCCGGCATTTGGCTCGCGGCGCTCACCGTCAAATACCGCGACTTCCGCTACGTCGTTCCCTTCATCGTCCAGTTCGGCCTCTACCTTTCGCCGGTTGGCTTCAGTAGCTCGATCGTCCCGGAAAAATGGCGACTCCTCTACGACCTCAATCCGATGGTCGGCGTGATCGAAGGATTCCGCTGGGCGATTTCCAACGGCCGGAGTCCCTTCCCGCAACAAAGTCTGCTTCTCTCCCTCATCACCATCACCCTCCTCCTCGCCAGCGGCATTTGGTATTTCCGCAAAACCGAACGCACCTTCGCGGACGTGATCTGAACCTCCGACGTCGCGTCCGCTGTCTCAGCGGAACCGAATCTGGACGATTGCGGACCGGTCGACACCACGCACGCTTTCCCGCACGCTCCTCGAGATGACTTCGCTTCCTGCCACGCAAGCCCGCGCGAAGCTCCACCAACTCCTCGATGAAGCGGCCGATTCGCACGAGCCCATTCAGATCACCGGCAAAGGCGCCAGTGCCGTGCTCGTGTCGGAGGAGGATTGGCGCAGCATTCAAGAAACCCTTTATCTCGTCTCCATCCCGGGCATGCGTGACTCGATCCGCAAGGGCATGGCTGAACCGCTTGGGAAAGCCTCCTCAACGCCCGGCTCGTGACTTGGTTTATCGTTTGCACCAAACAAGCCGGACGATGATCCCCGGCCGAGAAAAGAAAGCGAGTCTGCCTGGATGAATCGGATTGCCTGGTCGCTCTCCATGCACGACATGTATCCATGCGAAAAATCCAGATTCTATTTCCCGACCCAGTCCTCAGCCGATTGCGCCGGGTGGCCAAACAAGAAGACCGTCCCGTGAGCGAGCTGGTGCGCCTGGCCGTAGACCGCTTTCTCGGGCAACTTCCGGAGACTTCCCATCCACCTTCCGCTCCGTTCCCCAGCTTTCGCGGAGGTGCAATGAAAGCTCCCGCTGAGCAGATGAAGGAAATAATCTACGAAGACGATGCTCTGCAGCCTTGATACCAACATCCTGATCTATGCCGCCAATGAGGATGCGGAGGAGCATCAACCGGCACGGAAATTGATCGCGGGTGCGCTCCAGGAGCCCTCCAAATGGATAATCGCCGATCAGGTGCTTTTCGAGCTCTACCAGGCTCTGCGCAATCCGAGAATCTTGCAAAATCCATTGAGTCCGGGGGCAAGCGCCGAGCGGCTCGATTTTCTGCACAAACAGAGCGGCTTCCTGCGCTGCCGCTACGATGCTCATTGTTGGAACCCTGTTTACGAGATCTTGAGCCGACCCGAGACGCCGCGGCAACAAACCTTCGACGTGGTGCTCGGTGTGACGCTCGCTCGCAATGGCGTGACCCACTTCTATACGCGAAACACAAAGGATTTCGCAGGCATCGGGTTCAAGGAGGTAATCAATCCCATCGATCAGCTGCCGTAGCACAGGCATCTTGCCCGCCTTAGGCGGGGGCAACCGGGCGTCTCGCCCGGTGTTCGAACGCGAGACAGAGAACCCGCGGCAAGATGCCCGTTGACCGTTACGGATGTAAGGTTTCGTTGGTCGCCACACCATCCTTCTCGTGAGCGGCATTTGGTATTTCCGCAAAACCGAACGCACCTTCGCGGACGTGATTTAGCGCTGGTCGGGAACAGGCCGCTAAAATAAAAGCCCGTCGTGGCTGAGAGACCAGAAATCTACCATCGACTCGAGTCGCCTACGCAGACTGCAGAGCACGCCCGGCTCCAGGAAGTCAGCGGTGAGCTCTGGGGACGGGCTCCCCGCGGCAGCAACATTCCGGCGGCTCAGGCCTACATTGGCCCACTGCCGGCCGGCCGCCGCGGGATAGAATTCTCTACCACTGTGCAACCGGACCCAAACAAACCGCCCGGCCAGGCATTCTGGACCGGCCCGAGGACGGGAGTGAAAATCGAGGGTGACTTCGCCACGATAAAGATTAAGATTTTGAGAAATACCCAGACGACATGAAGAGCGCTTCCATCCGGCCTGCCAGCATGACTCGACCGCGCTTCCAACAAATCGCCACCGAGCCATGGCCGCACGGGCTATCCCAAGCGATCGCAGTCCTCTCTGCCGAGCCGGAAGAGATGCGCGACAGTCTCGGCATCGAATTCACTGATTCCCACGATGGCCTTGACTACACACGGTCGGCAATCCTCCAGTTGCCATCGGAGGCACAGGTCGCCTTAGTGCGTCATCAGGGTTGCCAATCTCCGGGGACCGAAGTCTGGATTCATCAGGGCGCGGTCGAGCCACGGCGATTGCTCGATGAATTGTTGAGGGCGCTGACACAGGATAAGGACGCACTTAAATGGACTCATCCGGCGCTCTCCGCACCGTAGCCATTGAAGGAAGATCGCGTTCCTCCTCGCCCGCGGCATTTGGTATTTCCGCAAAACCGAGCGGACATTTGCGGATGTGATCTGAGCCCCCGATGTAGCGTCCGCTGTCTCAGCGGAACCGAATCCAGACGATGGCGACTGCTTGACAAGACGCACGCTTTCCCGCACGCTTCGGAGATGACTTCGCTTCCAGTGACCCAGGCTCGATCGAGACTTTACCAACTCCTCGATGAAGCGGCCGATTCGCACGAGCCCATCCAGATCACCGGGAAGCGTTCCAATGCCGTGCTCGTGTCGGAAGCCGATTGGCGGAGCATTCAAGAAACGCTTTATCTCCTCTCGATTCCCGGGATGCGTGACTCGATCCGCAAAGGCATGGCGGAACCGCTTGGGAAAGCCTCCGCAACGCCCGGCTGGTGAGTTGGTCCATCGTTTACACCAAACAAGCCCAGAAGGACGCCAGAAAGATTGCGTCCTCGAATCTCAAGCCCCGGGCGCAACGTCTCCTGGACATCATGGCGAAGAACCCGTTTCCAAATCCTCCTCCATTCGAGAAACTCGTCGGCGATTTGGCCGGTGCCTATTCCCGTCGCATCAACATCCAACATAGACTGGTTTATCAGGTCTATGAAGCGGAACACACGGTGAAAGTCCTTCGCCTATGGACTCACTATGAATGAGGCGACTGCTCGGAGTTTCGCCGGTCGGCTTCCGCATTGTTGACGGCGCTGACACAGGATAAGGACACACTTAATTGGACTCACGCGCTCTCCGCACCTTAGCCCTTGAAGGGACATCGCGTTCCTGCTCGCCAGCGGCATTTGGTATTTCCGCAAAACCGAACGCACCTTCGCGGACGTGATCTGAAGCGGGAGCTCGCTATTTAAGCAAGTGGACCTTGTTCTCCCGAGCCGCGACCTTGGTGTGTGGCCCCTTCGAAATGATCGGGATGGCACGGCTTCTCTGAAAAACTGTGTTGCCATATAGCCGGCCCGTGAAGTGCGCGTAGCCGGCATCAATGCAAGGCGCTGCGGTTCTCGGGTTCATCTCGAACACGTTGTCGTGAATGCTGATTTGCCGGTAAACGCCCGACCCGTTGCAAAGGATTCCTCTCATGCAATTGCGGAAGTGGTTTCGAGAAATCTGCACGTCGTAGTAATCGTGCGTATCGATCGTGACCCCGGTATGCACGTTGAGCGTGTGATTGTGATCCACGCTGAAATGCCGCCATCCTCCCGCCCCAAACGCCGCGCCCGCCGGATGATCTGTGACGACACAATGGCGAATGAATCCGGCCACCAACCCGCCCGCCTGATCGAAAACCGAAATCGCGGTCAAGTAACCGATGGGCCGGATGTTCTCGCAGCCATCGATCTCGATCCGATCACGCCGATTCGTGCTCCCGTCGTGATACACCCGGCAGGGAAACCCCTCGCCGGGGTTGGCCCAAGTGCCGACCGCGCGCACATTGCTGATCCGCGCGCTCTTGGCCGCGATCACCCACGCATCCAGGGAATAGCCGCGAAGGTTTTTTTGAAACGCCGGCTGATTCGATCGATTACAATCGATCGTGAGATCCCGCATCTCGAAGTAGTGAAGAAACCCTTCGAAATCGAACCGAAACACCACGCACCGTTTCCGACCGGGCGTCATCCCGGACAACGCGCCGGCACTCAGCTTCAAAGTCGTTCGATCTTTGCCGAGCCCGCTGATCCGCCAGCCTTCTTTCGCCCGAATTCCATCGGTCAGGAACGTGCCCGCGCCGAAATGAATGCGAGTGCGCGGCGGGAGCGTCGTCAGCAGGGCATCGAGCCTGGCCGCAGTGCTCCCGTCGAATGGATCCGTTTTGTTTCCTGTTCCGCTCCTTCCATCCGCGCGGAATCCAATCCAAACGTCTGCGCTTCGTGCAGCAAATACGAACTGGGGAACGAAAACCGTGAGGCAAACCGATAGAGCTGCCGATAACCAGCAGTGTCGCTGCGAAAGGCTGGCCCTAACGTGTGCGTTGCAATTTCCTACGCTCAATCGCAAGCTCGGTCCTTCCTCGTTCGAAATGATCCCTTTAACCAAACTTCATTGCGGGTCCTGAGCGGATGCATCGGGCAATCCTGGCGATCGCTCCAGACGCGAAGCAAGAACGGATCCTCAGCCAAGTCATGCCGAGCTGGAAACGGTACGCGCAGCGGCATCAACTCGAGATCGTGATTGTCCGGCGCTCCATTACCAAGGGCAATCATCCGTATTGGGATCGTTGGCTCACCATCCAGGAGGACCAGCCAGAAGTTGCGCGATTCGACCAACTGCTGCTTCTCGACGACGACGTCTACATCAGCGACGGCGCGCCCAACGTGTTCGATTGCAGCGGCAAGACCGGCATTACAGCGGTGGAGGAGAGCGCGCAACAGGAATGGCAGCCTTCGCAGATCAGCGCGTATTACGGCCGTTTTCACGTTGAGCCCGACGCTCGGCTGCCGCATCCCAGAAAGGTTTTCAATTTCGGCGTCTGTCTCGTCACCCGGGAAGAGCGATCAGTTTTCAAAACGTTGTATGATAAATGGCGTAGCGAAATCCAATCTCGATTTACCCATGCTGAGCTCAGGCAGAAGGGCATCTTCTACCGGTTGGAAACAGACGGGCCATTTCTCTCCTACGAGCTGCAGGCTCTCGGCAAGATCAGCCCGTTGCCGGCAGAATTTAACTTCATGCTTCCATCCTGGCTTCGGAAGGTTGGAGTCCGGCGGCTTCCTTTTCTTTTGCAGGCAAAGGTGGCCCAGCAGGCTCGTGCTGTTCTTCCGAGATCAATTGTCTGGACGCTTACATCTTCGGCCCGGTCCACAGTGCAGCGCGCCGCGGCGCAATGTCATTTCTTGCATTTTGCCGCGAGCAAATCCCCACTCTGGCTCTTGCCCGAAGACGACCAAGGCTAAACCGGTTAGGATTTGTCGAACTTCTCGTCGCTCGATTTTGTTGCCGTCAACGGCCGAGGCGCATCGTGAAGTTCGAAATCAAAAACTTCGCTCCACCAGAATTGCATCGGCCTGAATTCAGGAATCAAAGTCAGCAAGAAGCGGAAACTCGGATGCTTTGAGAGCAGGCCGTGCATCGTGTGATAAACCCGAGCCGGTGCGCCCGGAATCCATTTTCGCTCGGCATGGAGCACCTTTCCTTCGGCCCAAAGCGCCCAGCTGTGCGTCGTCGTCCCAACCATTTGTTCCATCAGATAGCT
>JBBQHV010000012.1:0-15093 GCA_038324295.1 Chthoniobacterales bacterium | reverse complement strand
CTCGCCAACTCGAGCGACACAGTCGGTCGTTATCTCATGGCCCAGGCCGGCAACGTTGTTCTCGGGCGTTTCGACGAACTCGTCAGGATGTACAAGGCGCCCCCCGCACACGCGCTCACGGAAGAGTTTTACGAAACGGATCCGAAACGCGATTTCGCGCGTGGCTTCGCCATTCAAACCGTCGGACCGCTCCCGATTTCGTTCTCGAAACAAGTCATGGCCGCGCGCGGCGCCTGGGGCTGGGGGATGCGGCGCCTGATGATGGATTACAACCATTGGGTGGCGCTCGGCGTCTTGGGAGAAATCCTGCCCTGGCCCGACAATCGGGTCACCCTTTCGGGGGAGCGCGATCAATTCGGGATTCGCATTCCGCACATCCACTTCAGCCTGCACGAGAACGACAAGAAGCTGATCGAATTCGGCAAGAACAAAACCGAGGAAGTGATGCGCGCCGCTGGCGCGACCGAGATCGCGCAGGAGGCGCGCTACGCTCATCTTGTCGGCGCGGCGCGCATGGGCAGCGATCCGGCGACGTCGGTTGTCGATAAATTTGGCCGCACCCACGACATCGCGAACCTCTTCGTTTGCGACGGCAGCATTTTGCCCACACAAGGCTCAGCCAATCCTGGCCTAACGATACAAGCACTGGCCGCGCGCACGGCTGATTACCTCATCTCGCAAGGCGCGACGATTTTTAACTCCGAGAAACGCGACCTGACGACACCGCCGGTGCGCGCTCATCTCTCGCCGCCCGGAACGCATTGGAAAGGAGTTCCTCGCCTCGGATGAAGAGACAGAAGATGATTAAGACAGAAGATAACGAAGGAAACGAAGGTTTGATTTGTGGAACGGTCGTCTCCGTATCAATAGAACCTTGGTTAGCTTTGTTTTCTTCTGTTCGATTCTCTTCGGATGTTAAAACAGAAGGCAACGAAGGAAACGAAGGTTGGATTTGGGGAAGGGTATGCTCCGTATCAAAAGAACCTTCGTTACCTTTGTTTTCTTCTGTTCTCCTCTCAGTCTTCGCTGTCTTCTGTTCGATTAGCGCCTGGGAGGATCATACGAAAGATACCATTTTTCAGGACGGGCTCGTGAAAATTCATGAGCAAACCGATCGGGATATCGAGCAGTTTCATGTAACTGAAGAGCTGCGCCTTGCTGAAGGGATGGACGGCTTCGACCGCTTTCAGCTCGACCAGCAAAGAGCCATCTACGAGCACGTCGAATCGCAACGGTTCGTCAAAGATGAGTCCTTTGTATTCGATCCGCACTATTTGTTGCGTGGTGGCCGGGATGGAGCGCAATTCCAACTCGCGGAGCAGGCAGCGCTCGTAGATCGATTCGATCAGTCCCGGTCCTTTGTGACGATGAACCTCCATCGCCGCGCCAATAACCATTCCACTGAGCCGATCCGCTTTACAGAAGAGGGGATGCATTGCTGATGTCTAACAGGAGACCTGATGTTTAACAGAAGATAACGAAGGAAACGAAGGTCGGAGGGGGAGTGCGGACCTTATCTCAATCCCTTTGTTTCCTTCGTTACCTTCTGTTTGGAAAGTCTTATGTATAGCGCTTTGGCTAATGAATTGCGGCAGTCGATCCGCGGTGAAGTGCGCTTCGACTCCGGGAGCCGCGCACTCTACGCGACCGATAGTTCCAATTATCGCGAGGTGCCGATAGGCGTCGTCATTCCCAGAAGTTTGGACGACCTCATCGAGACGGTGGCGATCGCGAATCGCTTCGGCGCGCCGATCCTGGCGCGCGGCTGCGGCACCAGTCTCGCCGGCCAATGCTGCAACGTCGCGGTCGTGATCGACACTTCGAAATACTTTAACGACTTCATTGCGATCGATCCGCAGAAGCGGCTCGCGACGGCGCGGCCCGGGATTGTGCTCGACGATCTGCGAGCGCGCACGACAGCGCATCAGCTCACCTTCGGTCCCGATCCCGCGACGCATAACCGCTGCACGATCGGCGGGATGATCGGCAACAATTCCTGCGGCGTCCATTCGGTCATGGCGCAGTTTGCCGGGACGGGCGCGCGGACGTCGGACAATCTCGAGAGCCTTGAAATTCTCACTTATGACGGGCTCCGGATGCGGGTTGGGAAAACGAGCGAAGCCGAGCTGGAAGCGATCGTTAGTGGAAACGATCCGCGCGCAGAGATTTACCGGAAACTGCAAGCGTTGCGCGACAAATACGCGCCGCTCATTCGCGAACGTTATCCGAAGATCCCGCGCCGCGTTTCCGGTTACAACCTCGATGATCTTCTTCCGGAAAACGGCTTCCACGTCGCGCGCGCGCTCGCCGGGAGCGAAGGGACCTGCGTCACCATTCTGGAGGCAACGCTCCAGCTTATTCCCGAGGTGAAAGCGCGATCGCTCCTCGTTTTGGGTTACCCGGATGTGTTCGCGGCGGGCGACGATTGCCCGGAGATCATGCAGCACCAGCCGATCGGCCTCGAAGGGTTCGATGGCGAGATGGTCGAGTTCATGAAGAAGCACCACGTGCATACCGATGAGATCAAGCTTCTGCCCGAGGGTGGGGGCTGGCTCATGGTTGAATTTGGCGGCGCAGACAAGGACGAAGCCGATGAGCGCGCGCGCAAGTTGATGACCGCCCTAACGAAAAGCGGCGGCACGCCAACGATGAAACTTTACGATGACGCCGAAACCGAAGCGAAGTTCTGGGAAGTGCGGGAGAGCGCGCTCGGCGCGACGGCTTTTGCGCCTAACGAACCCGATCGCTGGCCGGGCTGGGAAGATTCTGCGGTCCCGCCGGAGCGGATCGGCGATTATCTGCGCGACCTGAAGAAGCTCTTCGCGCGTTTTGATTATGATGCCTCGGTTTATGGGCACTTCGGCCAGGGGTTGGTGCATGGCAGGTTGCCGTTTCAATTTGGGAGCAGCGCCGGGCGGGAGAAGTTCCGGCGCTTTCTCGACGACGCGGCCGATCTCGTCCTGAGTTACGGCGGCTCGATCTCGGGCGAGCATGGGGACGGTCAGGCGCGCGCCGCGTTGTTGCCGAAAATGTTCGGCGAGGAATTGGTCGAGGCCTTTCGCGAGTTCAAATCCATCTGGGATCCGCAGTGGAAAATGAATCCAGGCAAGATCGTTAGGCCAAATCCGCCGGAGCGGGAGTTGCGGCTCGGGGCCAATTACCGGCCGGCCGAGCCGAAGACGTATTTTAAGTTTCCCGACGATCGCGGGAGCTTCGCGCGCGCGGCTTTGCGCTGCGTCGGGGTGGGGAAATGCCGGCGCGAAAGTGGTGGAACGATGTGCCCGAGTTACATGGTCACGCGCGAGGAAAAGGACAGCACGCGCGGGCGCGCGCGGCTCCTCTGGGAAATGCTTCAAGGCCAGGTGATCGGAAAGAATGGCTGGCGCGACGAACATGTGAAAGACGCGCTCGATCTCTGTCTCGCCTGCAAAGGCTGTAAGTCCGATTGCCCGGTGAATGTGGACATGGCGACCTACAAGGCCGAATTCCTCGCGCATTACTACAAAGGACGGCTGCGCCCGCTCCACGCCTATGTTTTTGGCTTGATCCATGTTTGGGCGCGGCTCGCGCAGGTCGCGCCATCGTTAGTTAACTTCGTCAATCGCGCGCCGTTTCTGAGCGACTCCGTGAAAGCGGTCATCGGCGTCGCGCCGGCGCGGACGATGCCGGCTTTTGCTCCGGAATCGTTCAAGAGCTGGTTCGCGCGCACCCGCAGCCGGCGCGTTGTAGCCGGGGGCGCTGACCCCGGCCGGCGACAAGGCGACGCGGCACGGGCCGGGGTCAACGCCCCCGGCTACAACGGGAAGCGGCGGGTCCTGCTCTGGCCGGACACGTTCAACAACTACTTCCATCCTGCGACCGCCAAAGCCGCAGTAGAGGTCCTGGACGACGCCGGCTTTGAGGTCGTGGTCCCACAGCAGGACCTCTGCTGCGGCCGCCCACTCTACGATTACGGAATGCTCGAGACAGCGCGCCGCTGGTTGCGACAAATCCTTGAGTCGTTAGGCGAAGAAATCGCCGCCGGCACGCCGGTCGTTGGCCTGGAACCGAGCTGCACCGCCGTCTTCCGCGACGAACTCTGCGCCTTTTTCCCGGAGAACGAAAACGCGCGGCGCCTGCAGAAGCAGACTTTCACGCTCGCGGAATTTCTCGAGAAGCACGCGCCCGATTACGAGGTCCCGAAGTTGCACCGCAAGGCGCTCGTGCATGGGCATTGTCATCACAAAGCCGTCATGAAACTGGATTGCGAGAAGAAGCTGCTCGCCGAGATGGGACTCGATTGCGAGCTGCCCGACACCGGCTGTTGCGGGATGGCGGGAGCGTTCGGATTCGAGAAGGAACACTACGATGTTTCGATCGCCTGCGGCGAACGGGTCCTGCTCCCGGAGGTGCGGAAGGCGGCGAAGGACACGCTGATTGTCGCGGACGGTTTCAGTTGCCGTGAGCAGATTTCGCAAACGACCGAGCGCGAGGCGCTGCACCTGGCGCAGGTCTTGCAGATGGCGATGAAAGAGGGAGCGCGCGGTCCGTCCGGTGATTATCCGGAGAAGAAATATGTCACGCCCGCGCCGCGCCCGATCTCGCGGTGGGCGACTGCCGCGGCGCTCGCAGCCGGCCTGATTTTTGCCGTATCCGTTGCTCGGTTGTGCAGGAAACGCCGGTGACTCTATCTCGCGGCCGGTTGCCGCTTTCGCCGAATTCACTAGCGTAGCAGCGCATTTATGTCGGGAGTTAAAACTTCGGAATCCTTACTCGGTGACTTTCGCACCGATCGCCGCATGCTCTTGCTCGTCGCGCTCGCCGTGCCGGTGGGAGTGATTAGCGCGCTGGTCGCGAAGGCGTTGCTCTGGCTCATCGCCGAGATTACGAACCTCGTTTTCTTCCAGCACTTTTCGCCGGTTCTCGGTTCGCTGCAGCACAATCACCTGGGTCCCTGGGTGATTCTCGCGCCGGTCGGGGGCGCGCTCATCATTGGGTTGATGGCGCGTTATGGCTCGGAGAAAATTCGCGGTCACGGCATCCCCGAAGCGCTCGAAGCGATCCTGCTCGGCGGCAGTTTGATCCAGCCGAAGGTGGCGCTGCTCAAGCCGATTTCTTCTGCGATCTCGATCGGCACCGGCGGGCCGTTCGGCGCGGAAGGTCCGATCATCATGACGGGCGGCGCGTTTGGTTCGATCCTCGCGCAGTTGTTTCATCTGAGCTCGGCGGAACGTAAGACCTTGCTCGTGGCGGGCGCGGCCGGCGGCATGTCGGCGGTTTTTGCTTCGCCAATCGCGGCCACTTTGCTCGGGGTCGAGCTGCTGTTGTTTGAATGGCGGCCGCGCAGTTTTATTCCGGTGACGGTGGCGTCGGTCGTCGCCTGGCTCTTGCGCATTCCGCTCATCGGCCACGGCCCGATCTTTCCGATCACGCCTCATGCGCCGTTAGGCATTAACGAGATTCTGATCGCGTGCGGGATCGGCATTGTCGTCGGCTTCGGTTCCGGAGCGCTGACCTGGCTGGTTTATTTGTTCGAGGACGCTTTTCTGAAGGTGCCGATTCATTGGATGTTGTGGCCGGCGATTGGCGCGATCTTCGTCGGCATCGGCGGCTGGATCGATCCGCGCGTGCTCGGCGTCGGCTATGAATTGATTCATGGAATGTTGCGCGGTGAAATTCTTGGCGCCGCTTTGTTGGGATTGATGGTCGGTAAAGCTCTGGTCTGGTCGATCGCTCTCGGGTCGGGGACTTCCGGCGGCGTGCTCGCGCCGTTGCTCATCATTGGGGGCGCGCTCGGCGCCGGGATTGGGCAGGTGACGCCGGTCGGCGACGTCGGCCTCTGGGCGATGGTCGGAATGGCGGCGATCATGGGTGGGACGATGCGATCGCCCCTCACCGGCATGTTTTTCCTCCTCGAATTGACGCACGACATCAACGCCCTGCCGGCGTTGCTCTGTGGATCGGTGGCCGGACTCGCCGTCACCGTGCTGATCATGAAGCGCTCCATCCTGACCGAAAAACTGGCGCGGCGCGGTCAGCACATCGCGCGCGAATACAGCGTCGATGTGCTCGAGATGATGCGGGTGCGCGATGTCATGGAACCGGACGTGCCACTCATCCCGGGAAGTACGCCTCTGCCACGCTACGCGGCGCGGATCGCGAGCGGGGATCCACTTGTCTGCACTCATCAAGGCACTTTGCTCGCGAACGAGAAGGGCGAGCTGGCCGGCATCATCACGCGCGGTGATGTGGTCCGCGCGTTCGATCGTTCTCATGACGAAACCCTGACCGTGCTGGACGCAGGCTCGACGAATCTCCGGTTGGCTTATCCCGACGAGACTTTGCACGACGCCGTCGCGCGAATGTTAAGGCATGACATCGGCCGCCTGCCGGTAGTGGAGCGGACTAACGAGAAAAAGGTCGTTGGCTATCTCGGTCGCTCGGCTGTTCTGGCGGCGCGCGAACGTTATCATCGTGAGGAGGAACTGCGCGAACGCGGGTTCCGTTACAGCGATGATGGGGTAACAGAAAAAGTTTGAACCGGTGAAGAAAGATGTCGAGCAATTCCAAGGGAACGGTAAGCGGGGCAAAGTGGATCCTCCGCCTCGCCCTGATTTGACGCCCACCCGGCACCTGCCTCCGAACTGGTCGAGATTTCTCTGGTTTTTTCTGATCATCGTTGGTTTGCAGTGGTTCTGGCTGGAGGCAGCGCATCAACTGACCGTGCAGACGATTCCGTACAGCGAATTCAAGACGATGCTCGCCCAAGGCCGGGTCATGAATGCCACGATCGGGGATTCGGAAATCACCGGCAAAATTCGGGGGGCTCCTCCGGTTGCGAATCAGAAAGAAACTACCGGTGAGAAATCTTCTCCGGCTCCCACAGCCACCGCAAACACGGCCACGGCTGCCAACGAAAAGAAGATCCCTCAGCATGCGAAGCCCTCCGGCTCGCAGTCTGCCGGGAAAGAAAAAGCTCCGCCAAAACCGCTGAGCTTTTTATTTCGGACCGTGCAAGTGGACGACCCGAATCTGGTTGACGAGATGCAAAAGGCGGGCGTCGAATTTTCCGGCGAGCACCCGAGTTTCCTCTCGCAGTTCCTCTGGTCGTGGATTGTTCCGATCGCAGTCATGTTTTTTCTCTGGCAGCTCCTGGCGCGCCGATTGGGCGGGCTGCGTCAGGGACTCATGAGCTTCGGCTCGAGCAAAGCGAAGCTCGTCGCGGACAAGGAGACCGGCGTGACTTTCGCCGACGTGGCCGGTTGCGATGAGGCGAAGTTCGAGCTCCAGGAAGTCGTCTCATTTCTCAAGGACCCGACCCGCTACGAAGCACTCGGCGCGACCATTCCGAAAGGCGTTTTGCTCGTCGGCCCGCCCGGCACCGGCAAGACGCTCCTCGCTCGCGCGGTCGCCGGCGAGGCGCACGTCCCGTTTTTCCTCATCAGCGGCAGCGATTTTGTCGAGATGTTTGTCGGCGTCGGTGCGGCGCGGGTGCGCGATCTTTTCGAAAAGGCCAAGGCCCAGGCTCCGTGCATTGTTTTCATCGACGAGCTGGACGCGATCGGGCGGCAGCGCGGCGTTCATGTCGGCGCGGTCAATGACGAGCGCGAGCAGACCTTGAATCAACTGCTCGTGGGCATGGACGGGTTCGAGGCGAATGTCGGCGTCATCATTCTGGCGGCCACGAACCGTCCGGAAGTGCTCGACCGCGCTCTGCTCCGGCCGGGACGCTTCGATCGCCAGGTCGTGGTGGACGCTCCCGATCTCGATGGGCGCTCCGCCGTTTTGAAACTGCACGTGCGCGGCAAACCGCTCGCCGCCGGGGTGGATTTGCGCAAACTCGCCGCGCAAACCCCCGGCTTTTCCGGGGCGGATCTGGCCAACGTCACGAACGAAGCCGCCTTGCTCGCGGCACGGCGTAACGAAGAAAAAATTACGCAAAAAGACCTAGAGGACGCGGTCGAGAAAGTGGTCGCCGGACCCGAGAGGAGAAGCCGCCGCCTGAGTGACGAAGAAAAACGCCGCGTCGCCTTTCACGAGACCGGCCACGCGATCGTCGCGCAGTACAGTGAATACGCCGATCCGGTTCATAAGATCAGCATTATCCCGCACGGCCGCGCGGCGCTCGGCTACACCATGCAGCTACCCACGGCCGATCGCTACCTGATCAGCCGCACGGCCTTGATCGACAAAATCAAAGTCATGCTGGGCGGGCGCGCCGCGGAGGAAATTGTCTTTCACGAGATCAGTACCGGGGCTGAGAACGATCTGGAACACGCGACCGCGCTCGCGCGCCAGATGGTCGCGCTCTACGGAATGAGCGACGTGATCGGCCTTGTCCATTGCGCACAGCGGCAGAACCCAATGCTGGCCGGGATGATGGACGGCGGCTTACAGCGCGACTGTAGCGAGCAAACGGCGCGCGAAATTGACGAAGAAGTAAAGAAGCTCTTGGACAATGCCTACACCGAAGCCAAGTCACTCTTGCAGCAACATCGCCGGCAGCTTGATCGTGTCGCCGAGGAACTCCTGAAAACAGAAACCCTCGACGCCCCTGCTTTCACGAGATTGATCGAGGAAAAAACGCCAAAGGAATCGGACGATCCCGGGCTTTCCAACCACCGCCGGTTGACTTGAAACGAACTTCGTTTATCGGTTTGGCCGCCCGATGAGCCTGCACAACACACGATTTCTGCGCCTTCTCGCGGCTCTTGCTCTTTTGCTCTTTGCCGGTGATCTCCTGGCGGATTCCGTCGCGGACATGATGGATGCGCATTGTGCGCCGGAGTCGTCGCAATCGGCTCCGGACCACGAACAGTCTCCCTGTTCCCACTGCTCGTGCGCCACGCACAGCGGAGCGGTCGTGGTGGCGGATTTTGCGATGCGGGTGGGAGCAGACGTGACTCCGGCCGCGCGTTTGCGCAGTGGCGCGGAACCCAGCCCAACGCGGCTGGCGGGTTCGATCGATCATCCGCCTCAGCTCGCCTGATTCCTGAGCACAGGCGCGGTCTGTCCGCGTCACGTCGTCGCTCAGGCCTTTCGTTAGTCCAGGTGCAACGCAGTCGCGTTGTGCCTCGGCGTCCCTCAAGCGCAATCTCTTCAACCTGCCAATGGCTTTTCATCGACAAATTTCAAAATTCACATGCACTCTGCTGCTCTTCGGCAGCGTCGCCACTCGGGCGGAAACACTCGACCAGCTTACCGTTGAAGCGCTCCGCAATAATCCGGAGCTTCGCGTTCTGGAACAGGACTTGGCTGCAGCCAAAGGCGGCGTGACCACGGCGCGGACCTATTCGAATCCTGAACTGACGCTCGCGCCCGGTGTAAAGCGTATTCGGGAGGCCGGTAACTCCACATCGGAATTCCACGGAGTCTTCGAACTCAGCCAGCTTTTCAAATTCCCCGGGAAACGCGCGCTCGAAATCGCGATCGCGCGTCGCGGAGTGCGGTCGCGCGAGATTGCCCTGGAGGCGCTTCGCTTTCAGCTCGCGGCCCAGGTGCGACGAGTGTTCTATGATTCGCTTGCCGCGAAGAAAGCGCTCGAAGTCCGCCGCGAACAGGTGGAATCGGCGAAGGCTTTTGCCGCCTCCGCGCAGAAGCGGGTCGAGAGTGGCTTTGCCGGCGATTTTGAAACGGTCAAGAGTCAGGCCGATCTGATCGCGGCGCGCAGAGCGCAACGCGAGGCGGAAGGCCGTCTCGCAACCGCGCGGGTGGCGTTGAACACATTACTCGGGCGATCGCCGGCGGCGCCGCTGGAGATTTCCGGCGCCTTGGAAAATGTCGCTTCACGCGGGAGCCTGCCCGATTTCACCGCCCTCGCCCTGGCGCGAAACCCGGCGCTGCGCGCGCAAACCGCGGAGGCGGAAAAGGCGGGACTGAATCTGCGGCTGACTCGCTTTGGCAATCGGCCGGACTTTGCCCTCGGCCCTTCGGTTGAATACACCGACACCGAACAGATTTACGGCTTGAGCGTCACGATCGCGTTGCCCTTCTGGGATCGGAAGAAGGGCGAGCTTGAGACCGCTAGGGCGGAACAGCGCAGAGTCCTGGCCGAAGTCGAAAAGCTGCGACGCGAGATTCGCGGCGAAGTCGCGAAAGCCGCGCAAAACCTGCAACTCGCCCGGGAACAGCTCGCGCTCTATTCGCCGGAGTTTCTCGACCGGCTCAAAAGTTTCGTGGGTCAGGCGGAGCAAAGTTACGCCCAGAGCGCGACCACTCTGATCATTTATCTCGACGCGAAACGGACCTACTTCGACACCCTCACTGACTATTACGAAGCCCTCGGCAATGTCGCTCAAGGCCGGGCCGAACTCGAATCGGCGGTCGGTGTCCCGCTCGAATTGAAACCATGAAATCTCACGTTACACCTGGCGACAAGGAGGGGCGCCTTTCTATGCGCCCTCGGCGGTTGCAAACCCAAACCGCCGCTTCTTTTCTAGCTCTCCTCTTGGCAATGACTCTGGCCGGCTGCGGAAAAAATGAGAGCGCCGAGAAATCGGAAACCAACGCCCCGACTGAGAAGCATGACGACAACATCGTCACGCTGAGCGCAAAAAATCTTGAACATATCGATCTCAAGATTGAGTCCGCCACGCTCGGCAGCATCGGGAAAACTTTGCAAGCCGCCGGCACGGTGAGCGCCAACCTGAACAAGACGGCCAGGGTTGTGAGCACGCTGGAAGGTCGACTCACCCAGATGGACGTCGACCTCAACGACAAGGTAAAAGCCGGCGATGTGCTCGGCCTGGTGCAGACGCCGGAATTGTTAGGCAAACCACTTGAGCTCAAAGCGCCAATCGACGGCGTGATCATCGAACGCAAAGCCACGGTGGGTGAATTGGTCGGCAAAGAGACGGTCATCTATACGATCAGCGATCCGACGGATTTGTGGGTCATCGCGGAGATCAAGGAACGCGACATCGGCGCGGTCAAGGTGGGGCAGGAGGCGACCTTCAGCGTCCTCGCCTATCCGGGAGAGACCTTCAAAGGAAAAGTCGTGCGCATCGCCGATGTCGTCGAACCGGCCTCGCGCATCCTCGAAGCGCGGATCGAAGTCGACAACCCGGATGGCCGCCTCAAACCCGGCATGTTCGCCGACCTCTCCATCATCACCACGGTTTTGGAGAACGCTCTCGTTATTCCAGATCGTGCGCTCGAAACCGACGGCGAAGGTCAGATCGTCTTTGTGTCGTTAGGCGAAAACAAATTTGAAAAGCGCGTGGTCGAGCCAGGGCTGGCGGCGCAGGGTCGCGTCCAAATCCTCAGCGGGATCAAAGCCGGCGATAAGATCGTCACCCGCGGCGGATTCATTTTGAAGAGCGAGCAGCTCAAGGGCGAGTTGGGGGAGGAATGACGAAGTGACTCACACCAAGTCCGCAAAAGTCGCGAAGGAAATGCTAAGGGGAATGACTTTTCATTCAAAGACCCTTTGCGAACCGTGGCGGCCGCTCTGTGAGGCCTCTTCATGATCAACGCCATTCTCAACTTCTCCGTCCGCCAGCGCATGCTCGTCCTCATCGGCGTCGCCATCCTGACCGGCTTCGGCTTGCTTGCGGTCAAACAAATCCCGATCGACGCCTTCCCCGATGTCAGCAACGTTCAGGTGCAGGTGCTCGCAACGGCGGGAGGAATGTCGCCGCCGGAAGTGGAACAGCTCGTCACCTGGCCGATCGAAATCGAGATGGGCGGATTGCCCCGGCTGGAAGAGATCCGCTCGGTTTCCAAAATCGGTCTTTGCGCCATCACGATTGTTTTCGAAGACGGCGTGAACGATTACTTTGCGCGCCAGCTCGTCTCCGAGCGGTTGCAGGATGTGCGCGGGAGCCTCCCCGCCGGCGTCGAAGTCTCACTCGGCCCGATCACGACCGGCCTGGGCGAAGTGTTCCAGTACACCCTGGAGAGCAAGGAGAAAGAGAAGCACGACGCGACCGCGCTGCGCACGATTCAGGATTACATCGTGCGCCCGCTCCTCCGCACTGTTCCCGGCGTGGCCGATGTCAATTCCTTTGGCGGCCTAACGAAACAATATCAGGTCATCATCCAACCCGAGCGCCTGCTCTCTTACGGCGTCACTCTCGTTCAGGTCTTCGAGGCGCTGAAGAAGAACAACAGCAACGCCAGCGGCAACTTTATCGAGCATCAATCCGAGCAATACGTCATCCGCGGGCTCGGCCTCGTGCAGAACCTCGACGACATTCGCAACATCATCGTCGGGGTTAAAAATCACGCGCCGATCTACGTGCGCGATGTTGCCGATGTGAAAAGCGGGGCGGAACTGCGGCAGGGCGCGGTGACGATGAATGGCGAGGGGGAAGTGGTCGCCGGCATCGTCATGATGCTGAAAGGCGGGAGCGGGCGGGATGTGGTCAACGCCGTCAAAGCCAAACTCCCTGACATAAAGAAGGCGCTCCCGAGCGGCGTCACGCTCGACCCATTCTACGACCGCACCGATCTGGTAAACAAGGCGATTCAGACGGTGAGCAAAGCGCTCGGCGAAGGCGCAATTTTTGTCCTCATAATTCTCGTCATCCTGCTGGCCGACGTCCGCAGCGCGATCATCGTTACCCTTGTCCTGCCCCTCGCCGTCCTCTTCGCCTTTATCATCATGAAATGGTCCGGGCTGAGCGCCAACCTAATGTCGTTAGGCGGGCTCGCCATTGGGATTGGCATGATGGTCGATGGCGCAGTCGTGATGGTGGAAAACATTCACCGCCATCTCACAGAGAAACCGGCTTTAGCGGCGGTCTGCGACCGCCGAACCCAGGTTAGTTGCGGACCCACGGCGGTCACAGACCGGGACTACAGGGCTGACAAAATCGAGACCGTGCTTTACGCAGCCAAAGAGGTCGGCCGACCGATCGTCTTTGGGATTTTCATTATCATTCTCGTCTTTCTCCCGCTCTTCACTCTCCAGGGTTTCGAAGGGAAAATGTTCAGCCCACTCGCTTTCACGATTTCCTTTGCACTCCTCGGATCACTCATCCTCTCGCTTACCTTCGTGCCAATGCTCTGCACCTTTCTCCTCAAACAGACGCCGCATGAGAAGGACCCGTTTCACATTCGCTGGCTCAAGCAAGCTTACGCCGCCACCCTTCAGCCGTGTGTCCGGCACCCCTGGCCGGTCGTGATCGTCGCGCTCCTCGCGCTCCTCGGTTCCTTCGCGCTCGGACCGCGCATTGGGACCGAGTTTTTGCCGCCGCTCGATGAGGGTTCGATCGCGGTCCAGACCTTCCGTCTCCCGAGCATCTCGCTCACCGAATCGCTCAACCTGCAAACCAAGGCGGAAAAGATTCTCAAACAATTTCCGGAAGTCATCGATGTGATTTCGAAAACGGGTCGGGCCGACATTGCTTCCGATCCGATGGGCGTCGAGCTGAGCGATGTTATCATCACACTCCAGCCGCATGAGAAATGGACCACCGCCAAATCCAAGGACGAACTCGTTGAGAAAATGCGTGAGGCCCTGGCCGATTTGCCCGGTGTCGCGTCGAGTTTTTCCCAGCCGATCGCATTGCGCGTGGATGAGTTGGTCAGCGGAGTCAAGTCCGCCATCGGGATTAAGATTTTCGGCGAAGACCTCGAGGTGCTGAAAGAGAAGGGCGACGCGGTCGCGCGCGTGCTCGCCATCGTCCCGGGCGCGACCGATATCAACGTCGAGAAAGTCAGTGGCCTCGCTTACTTGCAGATCGAAATCGATCGCGCCCGGATCGCTCGCTACGGGATCAATGTCGCCGATATCCAGGAGGTGATCGAGACGGCAATCGGCGGCAAAGAAGCGAGCAAAGTTTATGAGGGGTTAAAAGTCTTCAGCCTTGCCGTTCGTTTCCCAAAGGAGGCGCGCGATGATGTCGAGCCGATCAAAGACATTCTCATTCCTTCGCCCGGCGGCGCGCAGATTCCGCTGGGACAGTTAGCGCGTGTTTCCGTGGCGGAAGGACCGGCGCAAATCAGTCGCGAGAGCGCGCAGCGCCGCCTCGTGGTGGAGTGCAATGTGACCGGGCGCGACATCGGAAGTTTCGTGAGCGAAGCGCGTCAAAAGATCGACGCGCAGGTGAAACTGCCGCCCGGTTATGTCATGACCTGGGGCGGGCAATTTGAAAACCAGCAGCGGGCGAACAAACGTTTCGCTCTCGTTATCCCTCTCACGATCGCGGCAATTTTCCTCCTGCTTTTCAGTTCCTTTAACTCGGTTATGCAAGCATTGCTCATTATTCTCAACATTCCGTTCGCGCTCATCGGCGGCATCGTTGCACTCGTCATCGGCAACTTTAATCTGAGCGTGAGCGCGAGCGTCGGCTTCATCGCCCTCTTTGGCGTCGCGGTGCTGAACGGCGTCGTGATGGTGAGTTACTTCAACGAGCTGCGGCGGGAAGGCATGAAGGTCGATCTCGCGGTCATGCGCGGCGCCGTCCTGCGCTTGCGTCCCGTGCTCATCACCGCCAGCGTTGCGACCCTCGGACTGATCCCGATGCTCTTCGCCACCGGCCCGGGCAGTGAAATTCAAAAGCCGCTCGCCGCCGTCGTGATCGGCGGCCTTGTCAGCTCGACCCTGCTCACGCTCTACCTCCTGCCCACGCTTTACAACGTTCTCGAACGCAAAATGCCGCGTTCCCCGCATCCGTTGCCCGAACCGCCTTCCACAAAAGAGCTGGTTCAGGATTAGCACGGTCTGGCAGGAACGATTAACTTCGCTGATGCGTTCTTGTTAGAGAGATGACGCACTCGCCAAAAAATTCAAAGAAGGATTCAGCCCAGGTCAGGGGAAATTTGGTCCTTACCGTTGGCCATTCCACTCATCCGATCGAGGAATTCATTCAGCTGCTTCAGGCGCACGGTGTGACTTTGCTGGCGGATGTCCGAACCATCCCCAAGTCACGCCATAACCCGCAGTTTAACAAGTCGTCGCTCCCGGCATCCTTGCGTAAAGCGGGAATAAAGTATGTGCATCTGCCGGGACTCGGAGGTCTGCGCCATGCCAAACCGGATTCGCCGAACGCAGGTTGGCGCAATGCCTCCTTTCGTGGTTATGCGGACTATATGCAGACGGCGGAATTCGCGGACAACCTTGATCACTTGATCGAGCTCGCGGGCGAAGATCGCGTCGCGATCATGTGT
>JBBQHV010000011.1:0-15281 GCA_038324295.1 Chthoniobacterales bacterium | reverse complement strand
GTCGACGAGGAAGAGGACGTTGCGCGCGCCGGCGTGTTTGATGAGGCGATAGGTGAAGGCGCAGGCGGTGAGGGTCTTGCCGGCGCCGGTGGCCATCTGGATGAGGGCGCGCGGTTGCGCTTCGGCGAAGGATTGCTCGAGACCGGCGATGGCTTCGACGCGGCAGACGCGGACGCCTTCGCCGTTGTAGGGATGCGCGAAGGGCATCTGGGCGAGACGGCCACGCAAAGTGGGGTGAGGATTCGGCGAGGCGCCGACTCCAGCAGGCGAGGCGCCCGCGCTCCCCATCCAGTCAGCGAGCGTTTCGGGGCGATGGAAGGCGAAGACGCGGCGTGAGCGCGGATGTGGGTCGCGTTCGTCGCGGAAGTAGGTCTCGATGCCAGTGGATTCGTAGAGGAAGGGGAGCTTGCCCGTGAGGTCGCCGCGCAGGAAGTCGGGGAGGTTCTCCGCGTAGCGGCCGGATTGATCGGCGACAGTCGAGAGGGTGACGCCGGCTTTTTTGGCTTCGATGATGCCGACGGGTTTGCGATCGACCAGCAGCAGGTAGTCGCAGCGGCCTTCGTTTAGTCGCACTTCACGTATGGCGATGCCGCGCGCGGCAGAGAGGTCGAGCCTCTTATAATCTTGAATCACCCACCCACACTTCTGAAGCAATGCATCGATCTGTTGACGGGCTTGTTCTTCCGGGGTCGGCATGCGGGCGGTTCGTTTCTATCGGAGCCGCGAGGGATGTCGAGGGGAAACCTGTCCGCTGCCTGGCAAGCCGTCGATCGCGCGCAGGCCGTTCCGTCCGGTCGCCGACGTTGGGGGTCCCGCCGCGTCTCGCGTCTCGCTCCGGGCTCGTGGTTTGACGCCGGTTCGAATCGAATATAATAAGGGCCTCCCTAACTGCCGGCAGCGGCGCGACGGGGTTCAGCGCCCGTAGCTCAACTGGATAGAGCATCTGACTACGGATCAGAAGGTTTGAGGTTCGAATCCTCACGGGCGCGCTTTCTCCTGGCCCCCCGCATCCATTCGACCTGGTTGTTTCGAATGTCTCTCAGAGCGCGAGCGCAGTTTTGCCCGCGAACGATCAATCATGAAAAGAATGGAACAAGTCATTTTTCGCGGGGCGTTGGGCCTCTTGGCGGGGCTGGCAATTGGCGGTTTTGGAGGCTGCGCCATGAACAAGAACCTGCAGCCGGCCGCAGCTACGCCCAGCGGCGCCGGGGGCTTCGAGTTGGCCGATGCCAATCACGACGGCGAGCTCTCCCGCTATGAGGCGAGCGATTTTCTTGTGGGCGAGATTTTCGATTCGCGCGATGCCGATCACGACGGTCAGCTGACCCTGAAGGAATGGTCAGTCCCGGGCGATCCGAAGCGGAAGTTCGATTTCCAGAAGGCCGATAAGAATCACGACAAGATTGTGACCAAGACAGAAGCTCTCGCCTACGGACGCACCAGTGGGGTGGCGAAAAAGTTCCTGAGCGAAGCGGATAAGAACGGCGACGGGAAGTTGGATCGCGCGGAAGCGCAGGCCTATTACGCGAGCCGCGAAGGCCCGCCCCAATAGGGCGCCGGCGGGGATGCGAGGTTTTTAGGCTGCCTTCTCTTGTCGCTCGTTCCGATCGATGCGAAACTCGCGCATGGCAGGTCGAGGTTCTACTGGCAACGTCATCGCGGCGCTTTGCAGCTTTTTCATTCCGGGTCTCGGGCAATTGCTGCAGGGCCGCCTCTTCATGGCGATCATTCAATTTGTTCTCGCGGCGGTGCTCTGGATCGTCCTTCTGGGATGGCTCATCCATCTTTGGTCGATCATCGACGCGGCGGTCTGGCGAGGTTGATCGTAGGGGGACCGGCCCGGTTGCCGAGGCAGGCGACGCGCCTGCCTACAATTTCATCAAGAGCGACTTCCAACGGATCCAAGCGTCGTCGTGCGCCTGCCGATTGGCGGGCTTCGCGTCGGGCGCTTCACCGGCGCGCATGAAGCCGTGGCCCGCCCCCTTGTAAATCACCGGCTCGTAGGTTTTGCCTAACGACGCCATGATATCCTTCGTCTTCGGAATGGTGGCGCCGATGCGCGCGTCCTCCTCGCCGTAGAAGCCGTAGACCGGGCAAGCGATGTTTTCCGCGTCGGCCCTTTCCTGCGGCCCCGGCCCGTAGAAGACGTAGGCGGCTTTCAGTTTTGAATTGTGATTGGCGTAGCCGAAGGACCAGCCGCCGCCCCAGCAGAAACCGCAGACGACGAGCGTCCCATCGCTGGCCGGCAACTTCGTCACGTAGTCGGCCGCGGCATCGAGGTCGGGAAAGACCTGCCCGGATTTGAGAGCCGAGACGGCTTTGACCGCCGCGTCCTGATCGGGGTAACTCGAGGTATCTTTGCCGCCGGAGGCGGAGAGAAGGTCGGGCGCGATCGCGATATAGCCGGCGGCGGCGATTTCATCGGCCAGGTTTTTCGCCCAATCGGTCAGGCCAAAAATTTCGTGAATGACGAGAACGGCCGGCGCTTTCGTCTTCACCTCGGGATAAACGATGAAGGCCTTGACCGTCCGATCGCCGTGTTTGAGGTCGACCCATTCGTGGTGTCGCGGTGATTTTTCGAGGCGGGTCCTGGCCCAATCCTGCGCGAAAGAAGTTCCGCCTAACGAGGCGATCAGGATGAGAGAAGCAAGGGCGCGAAGTTTCATGCCTTACAAAACGCCGCTGCGGGCGCGAGGCAAGCTGTAGCGGCGGTCTGTGACCGTCGCGTCGGTGACGATCGACGCTTTGGGTCACGACGCTCACAGAGCGCCGCTACAGAGCGCTACTTCCAGAGCGTTTTTTTGAGCCAGGCGATGCGATCTTTCGTCGCCTCCTGGTTGAGCGCGTGATCGGCGGAGTAGGTGCGGACGGTTTTCGGCTCGTTCGCGGCGGCGGCCAGAGCAGCGGCCCGCTCGTTCGTGACGTGCTCGTCGTGATCGGCGAATTGCAGGAGGATGGGAACTCTCAACTTCGGCAGCCAGCGGACCGGATCGAGCGGAGCGAGTTGATCGACAAAATCCTGCCGCTCTTTCCCCGCCAGCTTCGGTTTGCCGTAAAGAAACCAATCGCTGAACGACTGGGTGCCGGCCATGAAAACGAAAGCCTTGGTGCGCTGATCGCAGGCCGAGGCGAGCGAACCGTACATGGCGCCAAAATCGTGCCCGACAACTGCGACCCGCGTCGGATCGACTTGCGGGAGCGAGAGGAGAACGTCGAGCGCGCGGCGCAGCTCTTTCACTTCCTGGACGGAGCGCGCGTAATCGCCCGCGCGCGTGCGCCCTTGGAAGTAATCGGGATCGGACCAGGGCGTATCGATGAGAAGCGAGATGGCGCCCTCGCGCGCGAGCGCGATCGCGTCGGGGATAAACTGAGTGCGGTTGGAAGTGAGAGCTGGCGGCCCATACCAATGCACGAAGAGAATGGCGGGGCGCGGTCCGGCGGCCGGCTCGCGAGAAATAACGGTGGCCGGGTTGCGCCCCTCGAGCGCAGCGTAGCTGACCTCGCGCAGGCTTACGTCGCCATCCTGACGTGCGCTGGTTTTCTTCAGATCGATCGGGCGGGCCTGATCGTACTCGAAGGAAAGTTCCGCTCCGGAGAATACCGGAAAAAAGTGGAAGGCGGCGAAGATGAGGGGATAAAACCTAACGTGAATGAAACTCATACTATCGTCTCGGTTGTAAAAGTCCTGTAGCGGCGGTCTATGACCGTCGAAGGACGCGCCGTCTCCAGGCAGGCACGACGCTCACAGAGCGCCGCTACAGCGCGCGCTGCACCGACTTCGCGACAACTTTCAGGTGTAAGTTAAAGTGTAAGTGTAAGTGCTGGACTGGAAAGGTGGCAGCGCCACGGGGCCGCTGCCACCTCCAGACCTAACCAAGAAAGCCTTAGAATTTCTTCGTCAGGCTCACGTAGTAATAACGATTGCGAATCGAGTAGAGCGACGTGTCGTAGTTATCGTTGAACGCGCCCAGAACGGTGGGCGGCGTGCGATCGAAGACGTTGTTCACGCCGACTGTCACCTTTGTGTTCCAAAGGAGACGCTGCCAGATGGTGGACGAGTCTGCGCCCATCACGGGCTCGCTCGCCATCGCCGGTTGGGCGCCCTTCGCGTCCTTCGAGTAGGAAGGCGCAGGCGCGGGGAGGGATTCTTCCGCCGGCTTGGTCCACTCGTAGCTCAACTGCAGGTCGAGCGTCTCATAATCGGTCACGCGCCGATGGAGAACGAAGTTCGGGTTATTGTTGGTGCCCGGATCGCCTGGGACAGGGGTATTGCCGAAGATGAAGTTAGGATCATCCTCGAAATCGCCGATGTAATTTCCGGTGGCGATGAAGTCGAAGCCTCTCCATTCCCATTCCGCGCGCACGAACCCTTTGTTGAAGGGAATGGAGCCGGGCGCGAGCGGGAAGGTGGCGCTGAAATCTCCCAGGAAATTGTGCGACTCACCCGCACCGGGCTGCGCTTTCCAAGTGAAGAAGTGGTTCCATCCGCCCGAGAGCGTAAACTTCCCAACGCGATCGGTTGGAATTTCATAGACCGCGGTTACGTCCAAGCCTTGGACGAACCGCGTGCCGGCATTGAGGTTATCGGCGTCAATCGCCAACAGCGCTCCCGTGTTATCGCGCGTGATGCCATTGGCCGGCCCACCGGGACCGGCGGTCGTGCCGGAGCCGTTACCGAAACCGTCCGGATCGATCACGCCTTGGGTAAGGAGGACCTGGGCGACAAAACCGGCTGCGAGGATGAGGTTGGTCGTGTAAACCTGATACCAATCCGCCGTGATGCTAAGGCCCGGAACAAACTTCGGGGTCCAGACGATGCCTGCCGTATAGGAGTCTGTCTCCTCCGGCGTAAGATCGAGGCTGCCAGCCTGGAAGACGCCGCTCGGCGGTTGCAGGGTGACCTGTTGCACCGGGTCGAAAACGACCGGGAAACCTTGCGCGACCGGGTTGAAGAGCTGAGTGGGCGTGGGCGAGAGGAAGGATTGGCCCCAGGAAGCGCGCAGAGTCAGGTCATTGACCGGCTGATAGCGCAGGGTGATACGCGGTGTTCCGCCGTTGTCGAAACTTGCCCGGTTGCTCTTAATGTAAGAGTCCTCATCGTCGAATGTCTCGAAACGATAGGCAAACTCGGTATCGAGTGAGTAAACGAACGGGATGTTCATCGTCGAGGTGATCAGCGGGATGCCGATCTCACCGAAGAAGGAATCGACCGCCTGCTTCGTCTTGGTGTTAGGCGCCTGATTGAAGCCGAGCTGGTCGCCGGCTGCCTGCACCGGGTCGGGCACGGAATGTTGGCGCAGCTCGCGATGTTCGTAGCCGCCGGCCACATCGATGCCGCTGTTCCAGAGCTCGGGAAAGAGATGCGCATTGAGGCGCACATCGGCGAGGTAATCCCGCTCGTAGAAGAAGGTGTGACCAAGGTAGGAGGCGCGTTGCGCGGCGGCGGTGTTGTCGTAGGCCTGGGTCTGACCGGTCGGGACCGGCAGGCCGGTCACGGGATCCTGGGTGTAGGTCGGCGCGACGCCCGTGAGCGGGGCGTTCACCCCGATGAAAGGGTTGAAATTCCCCGCGATGATTTCCGCGTCGAGCGGAGTGAATTGCGCGTCCCCAGTATCGATGCGCTGAATGTCGTAGCGCTCGTAGACAAACCCCGTGTCGTAACCCAAATGGCTGATGAAGGAGTTACCCTGGAAATTGAAGTCTCCGTTTAGACCCGCGGTGTAACGATAGTAGTCGGCATCGTAGAACGAGCCGCGCAGACCGAGTTCGCGGACGGTGCGATAGCGCACGTTATTCAGAAAGGCGCCAAACGGGTTGTAAGGCGATTCCTGGCCACTGACCGCGAAGGGCGAACCGGCCAGGCCGTTATCCTGCTTGGTCTTGGCGTAAAGAATGTCGCTATAGACCTGCATTCCATCGCCGAAAATTTTATAGCGACCCGTGACGAAGTATTTCACCATCTCCTGGGCCGGGATGGCCGGGGTGAAGTCGCGGAAGTTAAACTGGCTCGGATCAATCCCGAGGGTGAAGGGACGATAATCCGCGGGCGTGATCGTGCCGCCCATGGTCAGATCGTTCAAGACCAATTCACCGCTGTTCGGGAACCCCCCGCCGGCTGCCACGGAGACGCGGCCGCTGAAGGTCTGGCTGTTGTTATTAATGCCACCCAATTGCAGACCGGTGGAGTCATTGCTCAAGTCGCCCGTCGTGGCGATCCGGCGGTCGCGCGAAAAAATGGCCGCGCGGGAATAGTATTCACCGGCCGCTGCGACCGAGAGTTTACCGTCGAGGCCGGTGGCGCCCGCGCGGATGTAAGCCTGGCGCACGTGGGCGTCGCCTTCGGTGGTGTTACCGTAAAGCGCGAAGACTTCCGCACCCTGGTAAGGCGCTTCGCCCGGACCGTCGAGCAACACGAAGTTGACCACGCCAGCGACGGCGTCGGACCCGTAAATGGCGGAGGCGCCATCTTTCAGAATATCCGTGTGGGAGATGGCGCTGATGGCGAGCGCGTTGATATCGGGCGCCCCGTTGAAGCCGATGCCGAAAAAGGACCGGCGGCCGTTGACCAGGACGAGGGTGTTATTCTGGCCGATACCGCGCAGGTTGATGCCGGCCGCGCCGTCGCCGGCGTTGGAATCGTTTTCCGTTGCGGCGTTACCGACAAAGGAGGGCAGTTGGCGTAAACCTTCCACCGGGTTATTGGCGCCGGATTTTTGGAGAGCCGCCGCGGTGTAAACCGTCACGGGTAAGGCTGACTCCGATTCCGCGGTCGGAATGTAGGAGCCGGTGACGATGATCCGCTCGGCGGTGGCGGCGCCGCCGGTGTCGGCGGGAGGGTTGGCCGCCGCTTCCACGGGTGCGGCGGGGGCGGGGGAGGGAGCGGGGTCGTTCGAGGGAGGGGCGTCGCTGGCTGGCGCTTGCGCAAAGGCGCAAACCGCGATGAGGAAAGGAAGCGCGCAAGCAAGACGCAATCCGCCGCGCCTCCACCCTTCCCGATTCGTTGTTTGTTTGATCATGAGTTTCTCCTGTTGGTTTAGCATTTTCACTGCGGAGAAATCCTTAGCCGGTCCGCTCAATCTTCGTTAGGACTTAAAGGCGACGAAAACAGACCGGCAAAATCGCCTAACGAGTGTAGTTGGTAGCCGGGGGCGGTGACCCCGGCCGGTCTGTCCGCCGCCGATGATCTGAAAACCAACCGGGGGTCGACGCCCCCAGCTACAGCGGGAAGGCCACTTTCGCCTCGGCTACGAGCTGGTCGAAGCGCGGATCGCTTCGCAGGCTGTCCCAGGCGGGCGAGTAACGCAGCTCGCCATAGTTAGGCCCGAAGGGCATCTTAACGAGGCGCGCGAGAAGCTGGAGTGCGCCGTCGCGATCGCCGTTCCAGGCCTTGACCTGGGCCAGCATCACGCCGCAACCCGGAGAGACGAGCGCATCCACGCCTGGCGGCACCAGGTCGAAGGCCCGCTGCGCCAGGTTGAGCCCCTCCTCTTTATTTCCCAAAGCCGCTTCCGCGAGCCCGAGCGAACTGAGTAACTCGGGGTCGTTAGGCCGGGCTTGCAGGCGCTTCTCGGTCACCTTTTTCGCCGTTTCGAAGGAACGCTGGGCCAGGGCTGGATCGCCTTTCGCCCGGCCGATGGATCCGGCGAAAATCCAGAAGAGGGGCGCTTTCCTGTCGTCTTCAGTGGCCGCTTCCAGCGCGACCGTAGCGGCGGCGTAATCACGCTTCAGATAGAGCACCCAGAGGAACGGAAGTTTTCCCTCGTCCCCGCTCGATTTCACCGCCTGCAAAGCGGCCTCGGCTCCCGCCAGGTCGCCCTCCCCGAGGAGCGCCTCCTGTTTCAACATCGAAAGCGAACCGTGATTTTTCGGAGGCAAACGCAGGATCGTGGCATCGGCCAGGCGGATGCTCTCGGCGAAGTGGCGCAGCCCGGTGTAGGTCTGCATCAGGGTCGTGACCATCCCGATATTATTGGGATCGAGCTCGATCCCTTTCAGCCCATCGCGCACCGAATCCGCCCAGAGGCCGAGCCGACGCTCGGCCACGCTCGCGAGAGCGTAGAACCCGGCTTCATGCGCGCCTTGCGGCACCCGGGCCAACTCCTCCAGCGTGCGGCGGTAGTTGCTCAAGCCATGGTAATAATATCGGGCCATGGCGAGGCGCGTTTCCTCGGAGTCGGGCTGGAGACGGAGGGCGGTTTCCGCCGTGCTTTTCGCCGCCTCCAGATCGGCTTGCGAATGCTCCGCGCCGAAGCGGTATTTGAAAATATGCACGTCGTTCAGCAGGCACCAGGCGAGCACGAAATTCGGGTCGCGCTTAACCGCCTGGTCGAGCAGCTGGATCGCTTCATTCCAAAGCGGAGTCGCGTCGTCCAGCCCGGTCTTCATGAAAATGGCGCGAGCGCGAAGGTAGAGATCGTAAGCCTGCAAATCTTCCGTCGGCCGCTGCCAGATCGCTTCCTTTTCCCGCGAAGAGAGCCGGACGCGGAGTTGTCCGGCGATGGTTTGGGCCAGCTCGCTTTGCAGCGAAAGGATGTCCTCCAGCTTGCGATCGTACTGCTCGGCCCACTCCTGGGTGTCGGTCTGCGTGTCGATCAGCTGCGCGTTCACCCGCAGCCGGTCGCCGAACATTTGCACGCTGCCCTCGAGCACGTGCGCCACACCCAGTTCGCGGCCGATTTCGCGCACGCTCTTTTTTTCGCCGCGATAAACCGCCACCCCGCTCCGGCTGATCACTTTCAAATCGTCCACCTTCGCGAGGTCGGTCAGGATATTATCCTGAATGCTGTCGGCAAAATAAGAGGTGTCGTCCTGCTTGCCCAGAATATCGAAGGGGAGAACGGCGATGCTTTTCGGCAAGGGAGCCTTTTCGGCCGGCCGGCGTTGAACGTTGCGATTCCACAACACCAGCGCGAGCGCGAAAAGCAGGAGCGCCCCCGCCCCCGCCGCCAGCCGCAGGCCGCGCCGATGCCTAACGAGAAAAGAACGCGCCCGATAACCCGCCGTCCCGCGCCGCGCCCGCACCGGCTCGTGCGCGAGATGGCGCCGCACGTCGGCCGCCAGTTCCGCTACCGTCGGATAGCGCATTTTCGGCTCCTTCCGCAGGGCGTGGAGCACGATCGCGTCGAGATTGCCGCGCAACTGCTTCGCCACCTCCGCCGGCTTCGCCACCGCGCTCGGCCAGGCCGGTTCTTCCTCGCGGATGACGCGCACGATTTCTTCCCGCGGCGGATGGGCCGAGCTGAACTTGTGCGGCTTCTGTCCGCACAACATTTCGTAGAGAAGCGCCCCGAGCGCGTAGACATCGCTCGCTTCCGTGACCGGCCGCCCGTCGGTTTGCTCCGGCGAAGCGCAGTTCGGCGTGAGCCGTTGTTCGCCCGCCGCGGTCACTTCCAGGCAATCTTTCCCCGGGCCGAGCAGCTTGGCGATGCCGAAGTCGAGCAGCTTCGGCTCGCCCTCCGCGGTCACGAGAATGTTGCTCGGTTTCAGGTCGCGATGGATGACGTGATGGTGATGCGCCATTTCCACCGCCGCGCAGATCTTCAAGAAAATCGCGAGCCGCTCCGGGATCGACAAATTGTGCTCACGGATGAAGCGATTAACCGGCATGCCCGCGACATGCTCCATCACCACGTAAGGCAGCCCGTCGTCCGTCGTCCCGGCATCGAGAAGGTGTGCGATGTTGGGATGATCGAGCCGCGCCAGGATGTGGCGTTCGGCCGCGAAGCGGCGCAGCACTTCTTCCGTGTCGGTCCCGCGTTTCAGCACCTTGATCGCGACTTCTTTTTGAAATTGTCCATCGGCCCGCTCGGCCAGATAGACCGTGCCCATACCGCCCCGGCCCAGCTCGCGCGTCACGACATAAGCGCCGATCCGCCAGCCGGCCCGGGCGGTCTCGTCTTCCCAGAGGGCGACCGTCGCCTGCTCCGCGCAATCCTCGAAAGAATCGGTCGGCTCGCGCAAAAAGACTTCCGCTTCCCTAACGAGTGCAGCCGCTTCCATCCGGAGGGTTTCATCGTTTGCGCAACGCTTCTGGACGAGCGCGGTGCGCGCCGTCGGAGTCGCCTGCTCGAGAGCATCCGCGAGGATATCCTTGAGCCGAAGCCAGCGCTCCGGGTCGAGTTTTTCCCGCGCTGAGGAAGTCACTTTGCTCATTAGTTTGGGGCCATCTCTCTTGCTCGCCTAACGACTATCGGATAGCTCGCGGCGCAGCCAGATCTTGGCGGTGGTCCATTCGCGTTTAACAGTCGCGGGCGAAATGGCAAGTAATTCCGCAATCTCTTCAATCGTTAGGCCAGCAAAAAAACGGAGCTCCACAATCTGTCCCTGGCGCGGGTCGAGCGTCTCCAATTCGCGGAGCGCCTCATCGAGCGCGCGGACATCGATCTTGCGATCTTCATAGAACTCGAGGGTCAGCCGGAAGCGATCCGCCCCGCCTCGTTTCAGCCGATTTTTTGCGACTGCGTGATTGATCAAAGTCTCGCGCATGACCCGGGCGAAGATGCCGATGAAGTGGGCCGGATTTTCCCATTGCAGTTTCGGCTGGTGCCGGAGGCGGAGATAGGTCTCATGGACGAGCGCGGTGCCTTGCAGAGTGTGTTCCGTCCGCTCGCCGCGGAGGAAATTCGTAGCGAGCCGGCGCAGCTCTTCGTAGACCGCGGGCATCATTTCCTCGAAGCCGTCCGCTCCCGCCGGAGAAGGCGGCAGCTCTGCTGCGGTCTCCTCTGCGGAGACCTGGCTTTTCCCGGTCTCAGTTGCTCCCATGACTTAGAGTACGCGCCGTTTCACGAAACTCCAGCCAGGCCCCTCCCGGCGGTCTTTTGCCATCCAAAAAAAGTCCGAAATAGATGAGCTCTTTCGGACGCGTCTGTTGCTTTACAGGTTGTGAAGAGGAATTCCAGCCAGACGCGAAAAGAGATTTCGCGATGACTTATCTGACCCAGCTTGGAACTGAGCGGACGCCGATTGTGGTCGGCTTTCTCGGCTTTGATGGCATGTCGCCGCTCGATCTCACCGGGCCCCTGGAAGCCTTTGCGGCGGCGCGCGCCGAAGGTCTCGGCGCGCCGTGTTACGAGACTGTGCTGATAGGTGTGAAAAACAAGATGTTCGTGGCGAGGTCTGGCGCCACGTTCATGGCTAAGTACACGCTCCGCACCGCCCCTGCGCTCGATACACTCATCATCCCGGGCGGCTCGGCGCTGGTGCGGAGCGACCTTAGTGAGACGATCGCGGCCTGGCTGCGCAGTTGCGAAAAAACCACCCGCCGCATCGCCTCCGTCTCGAGCGGCATCTACCCGCTCGCGCAAAGCGGGCTCCTCGATGGACGCCACGTCACGACCCATTGGCGTCACGCCCAGAATGTGGCCCGCACTTATCGCCGGCTGCAGGTGGACGACTCCGGTTCCTTCGTGCAGGACGAACGCTTTTACACAGCCGGCGGCGGTACCTCGGGAATCGAAATGAGTCTCGCGCTCATTCGCGAGGATTACGGTTCGACCGTGGCCCTGCATGTCGCGCGCGAGCTGGTCATGAACCTGCGGCCGCCGAGCGCGGGCGAACGGCGGATCGATCCGGCGCAGTATCCGCCCGGCGCGGAGGATCGTCTGGCTGAGTTGCCGGCGTGGATTGCGAGCCGGTTGCGGGCCGATCTTTCGGTTGAGGCTTTGGCCGAACGGACCTGTCTTTGCCCGCGGCATTTTAGCCGGCTTTTCAAGAAGGCTTTTCTCAGCACGCCGGCTGATTTTGTCGAACACCTGCGCATTTCCGAGGCGGCCCGGCTCCTCGTGCTCGGCCGGCAAAATGTCGGGACGGTGGCCGATTCGGTCGGCTTCAAGAGCACGGACGTTTTTCGCCGCGCCTTTGAACGCCGCTTTGGGGTTACGCCTGCGACTTTTCAAAAAGGCATGCGCAAGAATCAGCCGCCGCTGCCCTGGAGCGTGCCGCCGTCCCGGGAACTCGTTAGGCCACGCGGTCGCGGTTGAAGTAAGCGTCCAGAGAAACTTCGCATGAGTCCAAAACGAATTGGCCTGATTGGATTCGATCGCGTAAACGCGCTCCACCTGGTCGGCCCGGCGGAAGCATTCTGCGCGGCGGCGCTCGACGATGGTTACGGCGGACGGATTCCCTGTTACGACCTGCACACGTTAGGCGCGAACTCGCTTCGTTTTCGGGCTGAATCCGGCTTCGAGTTTCAAGCCGAATCGCTCCTCGATGGGACCTCGGCCTTCGACACCATCATCGTGGCCGGCGGCAGCGGAATCCTGAAGGCGCAGAGGGAGATTTCCAGTTTCCTGGAACGCCAGGCCGGCACCACCCGCCGCATCGGGACGGTCTGCAGCGGCCTTTATGCGCTCGCGCCAACCGGTCTCCTCGACAACCGCGAGGTGACGGTCGGCTGGCGATTTGCACGCGATCTCGCAACTAAATTTCCCACTCTTCGAATTAATCATAAGCGGCCTTTCGTGCAGGACGGCCCGTTCTACACCTCGAGCGGGTTGAGCGCTGGATTCAGCTTGTCGCTGGGGATGATCCGGGAGGACTACGGACCCTACGTCGCGCAGGCGGTCGAGCGCGAGCTGCGTGTGCCGGTCACGCCGGCGGAGGACCCGGAGCTGGCCGCGGCCGGTCCGGCGGCGTTATCCGAGCGCCGGCCTAACGAGCGCTTCGCCGATCTCGTACCCTGGATCGTGCGCAACCTGCACCGCGATTTGTCGGTCGAAATCCTGGCCCGCCGCGCCTGTCTCTGCCCGAATCATTTCAGCAAAGCGTTCAAGAGCGTCTTCGGTCAGCCGCCCAGCATCTTCATCGAAAACCTGCGCCTCAACGAAGCCCATCGCCGCCTCCGGAAACGCAACTTTACGATCATGAGCGTGGCCGCTTCCGTCGGGTTTTCCGACCCGGCCGCCTTCCAGCGGGCCTACGCCCGGCGTTTCGGGGCGCGCCCCAGCCGGACTTTTGCGGCCGCTCCTCCGGCCACGACTCGTTAGGCAAAAGGCCTAACGATCAAAGGCGAAGAGAATCTTGCCCTCGCGTTTCCCTTCCCCGGCGCGCGCGATCGCCTCGGAGAATTCCGAGAGCCGATAGGTCCGCTCGATCTTCGTCTGGAGCAGTCCGCGCCGGGCAAAATCGAAGAGCCGGCTGAAGGTGTCCTCCCGTTCCGCCGCGCTCGCCTGCTCGTACCACTTGTTTACCCAGAAGCCGGTGAAACGCAGGTTTTTGAAAATGAGCAATCCGTTAGGCATGGTCAGGGGCTTGAGGCTCATCGCGCCAAAGGTCACAATGACCGCTTCCGGCGCCACGATCTTGGCCAGGCGCAACGCGCTTTCGCCGCCGACCGCGTTGAGGCCGAGCCGGATCGGCGCCCGCTCTGTCGCGGCCGCGGCCGCCTCGCGCAGTTCATCGTTGTCGAGCAGGACGACGTCGCCGCCTTCCGCGCGCAATTCTTCGATCAACTCTTTCCGCCTAACGACGTTGACGGTGCGGTAACCGAGCTCGTGCGCGATTTGGATGACGGCCCGGCCGGCCGCCGAGTTGGCCGCGTTTTGAATCACCCAGTCGCCTTCTTTCAACTTCACGAAATCGTGCAGCATCCGCCAGGCGGTGATCGGATTGATCTTCAACATGGCGGCCTGCTCCGGCGCGATCTCCGGCGGTACCACAACCAGTTTGTCCGCTTTCACGAGGGCGGCTTCGCGCCACGTCCCGAGGTCGTGCGGCAGAATCACCTGCGCCCCAACCGCAACTCTGCGCACGGCCGAACCGATTTCCTCGACCACGCCTGCGCCTTCGAACCCAGGGGTCGCGGGCAGCTCCGGCCGGATCGGATATTTCCCCTCGATCGCGTTCAGGTCCGCCGGATTGATCGGGGCGGCCCGCAGCCTAACGAGCGCTTCATCCGCAGCCGGCTGCGCGAGGGGCTGCTCTTCCAGACTCAGAACCTCCGCGGGATTGCCGTGCGCGTGATAGACAATGGCGTTTATACTTCGGCTCATCTCGATGATCCCGCAGCCTACCGCGAACCCTTCCGCCAGCAATCTGCAATCCGGCGCGCGCGTCGCGCTTCTCGGGATGTTCGCGAACGTCATCCTCGCGACCGCCAAGATCACTGCCGGCGCGCTCGGGAATTCCTACGTTCTGATCGCAGACGGGATCGAGTCGGCGCTCGACATCGCTGGTTCCGCGATCATCTGGGGCGGATTGAAATTTGCCGCCCGTCCGGCGGATGAAACTCATCCCTACGGTCACGGCAAAGCCGAACCACTTGCCGCCGTCATGGTGTCGTTAGGCGTGCTCGCCGCCGCCCTCGTTCTCGCCGTGCAAAGTGCGCGCGAAATTTTCCGGCCGCATCACACTCCGCGTCCTTTCACCCTCGTCGTCCTCGTGGCCGTGGTGCTGGTGAAGGAGGTGCTCTTCCGCGTCGTAAGCCGGCGCGGACGCGCCCTCGAGAGCACCGCGATCCAGACCGACGCCTGGCACCATCGGACCGATGCGCTCACTTCGATCGCGGCCTTTGTCGGCATTTCGATCGCACTGCTCGGGGGCAAAAATTGGGAAAGCGCCGATGCCTGGGCGGCGCTTTTTGCCTGCGCCTTGATCGCGGCCAATGGCTGGCGGCTGCTTTACCCAGCCCTGCACGAGATCATGGATACGGCGCCGCGCGGGCCGATTGTCGAAACGATCTGTGCAGCGGCGGCTGTTGTGCCTGGAGTGTTGAATGTGGAGAAATGCCTCGTCCGCAAAATGGGTCTGGAGTTTTACGTCGATCTCCATGTCGGGGTGGATGAAACGATCTCGGTTCGCTCCGGCCACACCCTCGCGCATCAGGTGAAAGACGCGATCCGGCGGACCGATCCGCGGATCGCCGATGTGCTCGTGCACATCGAACCTGCCTAAGTCTAACGAAGCTTCGCCTCAGAGCGTCGAGTGCGCCAACCTTCCGCAATGACGAAGCTCGAATGACGAAGGACGAAACAATGACGAAGAACGAATGACGAAGAGCGATGGCGTGCTTCTTTCGTCATGCGGACTTCGTCATTGTTGGAAAGCCCGGCCTCGTCCGCTTCGCGGGCTGCGTTACGGCGGGTTTCGGATTTCGGATTTTCGTCATTTTCCAGTGTCAGTGGCAAAAACTTGTCACAAATGCCTGAGTTCGCTTCGTTCAGAGCAAGCTAGAAGCCATCTCTAAATGTTGAGTGAAGCTTGTCATCCTGAGGAACCAAACCCGCGCGGCGCGATTTTGGTGCGGGATGACGCCAGATTGTAGGGCGGGCGCTTCGCCTGCCCAG
>JBBQHV010000010.1:0-16565 GCA_038324295.1 Chthoniobacterales bacterium | reverse complement strand
TGGATGGATGCCCCGCCCAGTCTTCCGCCGGGCGCGAAGCTGGCGGTGCTCTCGGGCGATCCAGGGAAGAGCGGGCTTTATACGCTGCGCTTGCAGGTTCCCTCGGGCTACAAGATTCCCCCACACACCCATCCCACCGCGGAGCACGTGACGGTTATTTCCGGCGCGATGTCTTTTGGGATGGGTCCTAAGTTCGATGAATCCGCCGGCAAGAAGCTGAAGGCCGGTGGATTCGCCCTCATGCCAGCGGGTATGCAGCATTTCGCCTGGGCGTCGGGCAAAACCGTGGTCCAGGTTCACAGGAAGGGCCCGTTCCAGATTGACTATGTCAATCCCGCGGACGATCCGCGGAAGGCGAAGAAGTAAGTCTATCCCGGCGGATAACTCTCGCGAGTCGTCCGGCTCGCCTTAGTGCCGCGCGACCAGATTGGCTGCTGCGTCGGCCATGGCTTTGGCGGCGGCTTTCTGGATCTTGTTGCGCGCTTTCGTATTCGTGATTTGTCGCGCCATTCCGTAGACCGCGGCGCCGAGCGCGACCTGGTCTTCTTCCCGCCGGCCCCAGCCGGGATCTTCTCCTCCATGTTCGTAATACCAGCGCAGGAACGGGCCCACCATTTCAATAAGCCCGAGGTCCTCGAAGCGGCTTTTGGCTTTGTGATAATAGATATCCACTTCCCCGTCCGTGGTTGAGTCATTCACGACTTCCGCATGCTGGCCACAGTCAGTCACCTGATCGACCGGCGTCCAGGTCACGTCCGGCGTGGCATTGCCGGTCTTGATCTCGATCCGGCGGAAGGCGGTGTAGGTCGTCGCCGGATAGTCGCCGCAGTCGGCTATGTTATAAGCTTCAAGCGTCTCATTACACCAAAGCAACTCGGCGATGTTTTGCACCGGGAGAGTTGTGCCGGCGACGTTCTCGAATTCACAGTTATAGCTGAACATGGCGCCGGAGCGGCCACTGAGAGTCATGACCCCGACGAGAGAGTCGCCCACCCCTACCCTGACATGCGGAGTGTGAAAGGCGTTTCCATCGGCAAGCACATACCAACTGGCGACTGACCAATAGGGACCTCCCCCACCGCCGGAGGCTCCCCATTGCAGGACCGGCTGGAGGATGCCGACGTTAGCGCCATAGTTCTGGATCCCGTTAAAGAGATAAATCAACTGGGTGTCATTCTCCGAGGGCTCCGGTGGCACCTTCCAAGTGGTGCGAAAGGAGGTGATCGTATCCCCGGTCACGTTGTCCCAGTAGGCGTAGGCGATCCATCCGCTCCCAAGCGCTGGCACCGGCCCCGGGCGCCCGGCGGGCGCGACCTCGTTTGCCTTCCCGGTCGATAAATTCAAAAGGCGAGGCCGACCATCAGCCAGGTGCACCGCATGCCCTTTCTCCACTTCATGGACGAGGGAGCGATGCCGCGGCCCACCTGGGGTAAAGACAAAATCCTCTTTCAGGACACGAATTCCCTGACGAAGCAACGCCGCCCTTTCCCGCGCCATAACGAAGGCGCGTCCCTCTTCATTTCGCACCGTCTGGCCGCGGCTCAACTGGTGAACTTTTTTCCGAGATCGAGCGCCGCCGGGGGTGATAACTTTGTCCTTTTTTCCGATCGATGACAGATGACTGCCGGGATTCTTTGCCATGACGATGTTTTCTCAAGCCGTTCCCGGCCTGTCAAGGCAGTTGGAAGTCACGGCCCGAATTGCTACTTCAAGCTTCCCTTTTGCACGTACCACTTCAGGTATTCGGCAACGAGCCGGCCGCGCTTGATCAGTGGATCGGTGCCAACCCATTCGCGTGCTTTCTCGCCGGAGTCCGTCTTAAGGATGAAAATGCCGCGGACGTTGCGGCCGGAGAGATCGTCGGTTGGGCCGGCTTTCAGGAGTTTACCTTCAGAGTGTAACCGCCGAATGTTGGCCATATGTTGCTCCTGTAACTGATCGAGCTCGGGTTTCGGAATCTCAGGCGCCTGCGGCGGCCGAACCAGGATGACGAGGATGAATGAATCAAACTCTATCGGCGCGTTCGAGGCCGAAGGCGCGGGTGAAGGCTGCGCCAGAGCGGCGGAGCAAAACAAACTTGCGACCATTGCCCAGCAAAAGGATCGGAATCTCATAGCGCAAAGTCTGCCCATCGCGTGGTGACACCGCAAGCCGGGAAAGCTTTCAGGAAATATCAGCGCGACGTCGCCATGCTCGTTCCGCGCCCGAAACGAAAATGGCGTCAGCCCTTTAGGCCGGCGTACTTTGGTGTGCGCGCCTCTTTGCGGATGGCGTCGAATACTTTCCGGATCGCAATCTGGCTTCCGCTGTTGGCAATGAAGGCCGGAATAGCGCCTCCGGTGCCACTGTAGATGACGTAAGTCGCGCGGGTCGTATTCGCGCCAGTCGGCTCGAGCACCCAGCTTCCTTCACAAACTTCGACCCGTTGCACGCCAGGTTTGCGCCCCGGCCCAAGGTTGTTGGCCGGCTTCCACAGGATGCGATAGATCGGGCCGTTCGGTCCCGCCTTTTTCGAATGAGAGGAGCGCAAGGTGTAATCGCGATCACTCACCAGGGGCAAATCGAGGCGTTGATAAGTGATGAGACTGTTCCTGGTCCGCCGCAGGATGCGGCACTCGGTCGTGTAGGGCATGAAACTCGGATAGGCCTCCGGATCGTCGAGCACGGCAAAGACGGCTTTGGAGGACGCGGCGATCTCGCCCACGCTGCGAAACTCCTTGATGGGCGAGCCGGCGCGGGTGCGGCTGCAAATGACGACGCCGTCCTTGGTCGCCACTTTCACCCAGGCGGTGCAAGCGCTGGGATCATTGTCACATTGGCCTCCGATTGAGGCCTGACTGGCGAGAAGGAAAAGGAAAAAGCCAGCGAGGCAGGCCGAGGCGGGGTGGCGTTTCATTCAAGTTTACTATAGGAATCGTGCCCGTCTGCGGCATCGGACGGAAGGAAACGGGATTCTTGCCTGGAAGTCACGCTAAAAAAGCAGACGTCATCCCGAGTAGAGCGACGGACTTCTCGAGAATCGTGAATAACTCACGGGATTGAAAGCCCGACCTCACGCTCCGCCACCACCTTACGGCGTTACTCCGCTCAGAACGACAAACCGAGGAGGCTTTCCGAAGACCGCACCAGGGAGATGTTCGTTAGGCGAAAGGCTAAGGCCTCCCGAGCGGCGCACTTTCTGCCTGACGACCTATGTCTCCAGCGTGAGCGCGGCGGTGGCCGCGGCCGCGCCGGCAGCGGTCGCGCTTTGGCCGGGATGTTTTCCTTCCGCGAATTCCTCGATCATCTTTTTGTTGAAGGCCGGGATGTCGTCCGGTTTGCGGCTGGTAACGAGGCCGTTATCGACCACCACTTCTTCGTCCACCCAGATGCCGCCGGCGTTTTTCACGTCGGTCTTGATCGCCGGCCAGGAAGTCAGGGTGCGCCCACTCACAACTCCGGCGTCGATCAGAACCCAGGGACCGTGGCAAATTGCCGCCACCGGTTTGCCCTCATCGAAGAAGGCGCGCGCGAAATCGGTCGCGGCCAGCGTCGAGCGCAGCTCGTCCGGATTCAGCAGGCCGCCCGGGATCATGAGCGCGTCGAAGTCTTTCGCGTCGGCATCGTCGAGGGTGAGATCGACCTCGAACTCGTCCCCTTTGTCGGCGTGATTCATCCCCTGGATCTGGCCCGATTTCGTCGAGACGATCTTAACCTCGGCGCCGGCTTCCTCGAGCGCTGCGCGCGGCTTCGTCATCTCGACCTGCTCAAATCCGCTCGCGACCAGGATCGCGACTTTTTTCCCGTCCAATTTGTTTGCCATGATTTTTTTTCTCCGCTTGAAATGTTTCTGCCACGCGGCGGACATGCCGCGGGGTTGCGATGACTTTCGCAGCAGCGTGCCGCGGCGGATGTAGCGCCCGCTGTCTCAGCGGACGGAACCGGCCGATCCGGCTAAGGCTCCGCAGATGCGCTGAGACAGCGCACGCTACAATCGCGACCCGTTAGGCAAAGAGCGCTGCGAGATCGGCCTGGTGATCGCGCACGAGCTGCTCGTAGCCGGTCCGGCTGTGATCGCCCACATCGGGACTGAAGTGCGTCGCGATGTTAAAGAAATCGCTAAAACTCTCAAAGGTGCGGGCGAGAAAATTCGTCCACTCCCGGCTCTCCCGTTGCGGCCGGCCGCTGGCGTCGAAGTGAATCATCTGCCCGAGATCGGAGTAGTCCCAACCACGAAAGGGAACGCGCGGGACGAGGTCTTCGCGGTTGATGAAGCGAAAGGTTTTGTGCTGGAGAAAGCGATCGTAGGCGCTGCAAAAATTATGCAGACCGATCCGCGGCTGACCAAAAGTGTAAACGCCGCCGACCGGCCGGATGATCCCGCCGGGCAACATCGAGAAGACACCGCCGGCGAGCGCAGCGAGGGCGCCGCCGAGACTGTGCCCGGTGATCCAGAGCGTCTTCTGCGGCCGGGTGGAGAGGCCTTCGAGATTCGCCACTGCGGTCGCGACCGGCGGAATGACGCGATTCATGGCCAGCGCGATTTTTTCCCAGGAATGACGGAGCGCGAAGGCAAAGCCGGCGTGGACTTCGCCGACATCCGGCGCGCCCTCGAAAAACCAGGCGAAACGCCCGGGCGTAGAATGGAGGTCGGTCATCCAGTTCTTCAGATTCTTCGTGCCACAAAAAGCGATGACCGCAAACTCGTCGCAGCCGACGAGGAGAGCGGTGGTGTTTTCGACCGGCTGTTCGAGGTTGAGCCACTCGAAATCGGTGAAACCCATCTGGCGCGTGAGGGTGCGCGCATTCATCTCGGCGCCGTAGGCAAGGTTGCAGAGCTGGGCGAGCAGAAGCGCGTTGCGCGCGCTGAATTTGGTCGCGGTATGGTCGAAATTTTCCATCTTGAAGTCCTCCCGGATGTCGCTGGATTTGGGTTGATTACGCCGATTTCCACGAATGAGTGCAAGCGGGAAACGGTGCCGGCGGCTGCCTGCACGGCAGAGGAAAACCCTTTGCGAGGCGCACTCCGCAGGTAAGCTTCGAGCCGCAGCGCCGATGTGGCGAAATGGCAGACGCAACGGACTTAAAATCCGTTGGGCTTAACGGCCCGTGCCGGTTCGAGTCCGGCCATCGGCAGCTCAATCCTCGACACTACGCTTCATCAAACCCATGAACATCTTCAGGAGAAAGTCGCGGCGGCGCCACAGACAGACGGTGGAGGAGCCCCCGCCCCCGAGCGCGGAGGAGCTGGCCCGGTTTGCGCGTGAGGACGAGCTTTATTCGTTAGGCGAGCTCGCCGCGCTCGACAGCTTTGGCTTGACCAAGGCGCTGATGATTTTCCGGCGGCGCCCAATCGCGCAGCATCTCGCCGCGATCGGCAAGCGGTATTCGATGCTGCATCAAGACGTCCTCACGTTGCTTTACTATCTGGCGCGCCACGGGGCCGGCGATATTCTTGAGATCGGCCCCTATATCGGCGGATCGACCATCGCTCTGGCCAAAGGCGTACGCGACGCCGATCGGAAGCGGACGTTCGTGACGGTGGAACAGGGCGGCAAATTGGAGCACCCAAACGTGCCCAGCCGCGACATCGTAGCCGACCTGAAGGAGAATCTCGCGAGTAACCGGGTGGCGGATCTGGTGCATTTAATCGTGGGCGGGGCGCTGGCGAAGGGGACAAACGACGAGGTGCGACGCCAGCTTCGACCCGCCAGCGTGGGATTGCTCGTGATGGATGCGGATGGCGCGGTCCAGAACGCGCTCGATTCCTATCGGGACCTCCTGATCGACGATTGCTGGGTCGTGATCGACGATTATTTCGCGATGGCCGGGCCGGCGCTCGACAAGGCCGTGCGGACGAAGGCACAGATCGATTCGTTAGGCAAATCGGGTGAGCTGGAAGGGCTCGCCTTGTTTGGCTGGGGCACCTGGTTCGGCCGCTGGCATCGGCCGCCGCGGGCCGGGTGAAGATTGATCTCCACACCCCGCCGCCGACCTGGTCATTTCGCGGCAGCCCCTTTCATCGGTTACCGTGCGCCAGTGCAGTGAGTTCTTGAAAAGTGAACGCGATTGCAAAAGCATGGAGGGCGGAGCTCCTACGATGCTGTGGTCTCGCTCGACCATCCAAGACAGTAATTAGAACTAAACGATCCCAGATGATACGTTTGCCTAACGAATGAATGTAACAGAACGCCTGCGCCGTCTGGGAATTCAACCGGCCGATCTGGAAGAATCGTTCGCTCGCTCCTCCGGTCCGGGCGGCCAGCACGTCAACAAAGTCTCGACCGCCGTGACGCTGCGCCATCCGCCCAGCGGAGTGCGCGTGACGGTGCAGGATTCGCGTTCGCAGACGCGGAATCGCGCGCTCGCCCTCGAGCGATTGGTCGAGGCGTTGGAGCGGCGCCGGGAGGTAAAGCGCGCGCAGGAGCGCGCCGCGGCCGCGCAACATCGGCGGCGCAATTCGCCCCGCCCCCCGCGTTTGAAGAGAAAAATCCTCGAGACCAAGCGGCAGCGCTCGCAGTTGAAAAAACTGCGGGCAAAACCGGTCGATTGAGTTATCGGTCGGCTCGTGACGAAGAAGTTACGCGTGGGAATCATCGGCGCGGGCTGGCCGGGGCAACAACACGGGCGCGCCATTCGCGCAGCCCGAAATGCCGTTCTCCAGGCGCTGGCCGAGCCTAACGAAGAGCGCGCCGCGGAATTTCGCCAGACCTATCAACCGAAGGAAGTTTACCCGCACTTCGACGACTTGTTAGGCGACTCGAAGGTGGATGCGGTCGTCATTTGTCTGCCGAATCACCTCCATTTTCCGGTCACGCTCGCCGCCCTGCGCGCCGGCAAACACGTCCTCTGCGAAAAGCCACCGACCCTAACCAGCGCCGAAATGCGCGTCGTGCAGGAGGAAGCGGAGCAGCGCGGGCTGACGTATTTCTTCAGCCGGCAATTTCGTTTTACCCCGGCAATGCGTCGCGCGCACGAGCTGATCGCGCGCGCCGAGCTGGGTAAAATCTATTTCGCGGAAGCCGTCTGGGTGCGCTCGCGCGGGATCCCGTCGGGAATCGGCGGCTGGTTCACGGAGAAGCAGCGCTCGGGCGGCGGCGCGCTCATCGACATCGGCATTCATGCGCTCGATTCGGCCTGGTATCTGATGGGAACGCCGCGGCCGATCTCAGTCACGGCCGCGGTCTTTCAGAATTTCAAGCACCTCGTGCCGGCGCCCGTCTTCGATGTCGAGGACGCGGCATTTGCTTTCATTCGTTTCGAGAACGGCGCGGTCGTGCAGCTAAAAACTTCCTGGGCCGGCAACCTGACGGACGAGATTCCGGAGGGACTTGTTTTCGGACGCGAATCGAATAATTGCACGATCTACGGAAGCAAAGCGACCGTTAGGCTGAAACCGCTCACCCTCTTTCGCGACGAAAATGGCAAGCTGATCGACGAAGCACTCACCCCGCCGGACGACGCCGACTCTTTCGAGCTGCAAATGGAAAATTTCGTCGAGGCAATCGCCGGCCGGGCCGCCCCGACCAACACCGCCGAGGAGGCGGTTTACCTCATGGAAATGCTCGATGCGATTTACCTTTCGAGCAGCACCGGCCGGGAAGTGCCCATCGCGCGGGCGTAAAAAAACGCCTCCTAAGCCATCCGCGGAAGGGGTTTGGAGCGAATCGAGTGTATCAGCATCAATATACTATGAAAAAACTATCTCTGTTATTCCTCGTGATCCCCGCCTGTGGCGTGCTTCTCGCCTCCTGCACGACCGTGGTGAAGGAGCCAGCTCCCGTAACCACCACGACCACCCACACTCAATCCGCGGTCACGCGCGCCCCGACCGAGACGAGCACGACGGTGACGCGGCAAAGCACCGGGAACTACTAGGACACAACCAGATTCGTTAGGGAAAGGGAGACGCAGGCGTCTCCCTTTTTCGTTGCAGTTGTAGCCGGGGCGTTGAACACCGGCGGCGAGAGGAATGGCCTCGGTTTGGACGGGCCGGGGTCAACCGCCCCCGGCTACAACCCTACGCCGTGATCTCTTCGGTCGCGGCGTTCTCTTCCGTTTCCTGACTCACGACCGGCGCGATGGCCTGGAGGGTTTCGCCGCGCTTCAAGCCCATCAATTTTACCCCCATCGTGTTGCGACCGACGGCGCGGATTTCCGTGACGCGGGTGCGCACCATCTGGCCCTTGTTCGTGATGAGCATGAGCTCGTCCGCTTCGCCGACCGTGAGCGCGCCGACCACCCGGCCGGTCTTGTCGCCGGTCTTCATCGTGATGATGCCTTTGCCGCCGCGCTTTTGCGTCCGGTAATTATCGAATGCGGTGCGTTTGCCGATGCCGTTTTCGCCCGCGACGAGGAGCATGGCGTCGTTGTTGACCAGCGCGATGGCGACGATGTGATCGCCTTTCGACGGACGAATGCCCCAAACGCCGACCGTGTTGCGCCCCTGATCGCGCAACTGCTCCTCGTGGAAACGCAGGCTCATCCCGTCGCTCGTGATGAGAACGATTTCGTTGTCGCCGTTGGTGAGGACGGCGTCGATCAGGCAGTCGCCTTCTTCGATGTTGATCGCGATGATGCCGCCTTTGCGCACGTTGCCGAAACTCGAGAGGTTCGATTTCTTGACGATCCCGGAACGAGTCACGAAAACGATGTGCTGATTTTCGTCCCAGGTTTCGTCGACCTGATTCGGGCCGGTGCCACTGCTCTTCGATTGAATGCGAATCGTCGCCGCGATTTTTTCGCCGGCGCGCAACTCGAGGAGGTTGGCGATGGAACGCCCTTTGGACGAACGGCTCATCTCGGGAATCTCGTAAACCTTCTCGACGTAGGTCCGCCCCGATTCGGTGAAAAACATGAGGTAATCGTGCGTCGTGGCGGTGAAGAGATGCTCGACGAAATCGCCCTCATCCTCCTGGGTCGCGCCTTCGCGCGTCGTCATGCCGATGACTCCCTTGCCCCCGCGCCGCTGCGCGCGAAAGGCGCTCACCGCGGTGCGTTTGATGAAGCCACCATGGGTCACGCTGATGATGCAGCCTTCGTTGGCAATGAGATCCTCCATATTGATCTCGCCTTCGTCGGGCACGAGCTGGGTGAGGCGTGGTCCGGCCCACTTCTGCTGCACTTCGCGCAACTCCTGTTTGATGATCTGGAAGACGCGGATTTCCTTCGCGAGGATGTCGCGCAGGTCTTTGATCGTCTCGATCAACTCCTTATATTCGTTAGCCACCTTTTCGCTCTCCAGGCCGGTGAGCTGGTAAAGGCGAAGATCGAGGATCTGGTTAGCCTGATGTTCGCTGAAGGCGTAGCGGCCGTCCGTCAGGCGCGCCTCATTGCGGATGAGGACGCCGATTTTCTCGACCTGCTTCCGGGTGAACTCGAAGGCAAGTAATTTTACCCGCGCTTCATCGCGATTGGCCGAACCGCGAATGATACGGATGAACTCGTCGAGGTTCGCGAGCGCGATGAGATAACCTTCGAGAGTCTCTGCTCGCTCTTCCGCCTTGCGCAATTCGAAGCGCGTCCGGCGGAGCACGACTTCGCGGCGATGTTCGATGAAGGCGGCATTCGCCTCTTTGAGCGAAAGCAGCTTCGGCTTGCCGTGATCGATCGCGAGCATGTTAACCGCGAAGGACGACTCCATCGCGGTGTGCTTGTAGAGATTGTTGATCACCACCTTGGGCAGAGCGTCGCGCTTCAGCTCAATCACGACGCGGGTGTTCTCGTCCGACTCGTCCCGGATCGCAGTGATGTCGCTCAGCACCTTGTCATTCACGAGCGCGGCGATCTTCTCGACGAGGGTCGCGCGATTGACGTTGTAAGGGATTTCCGTGATGACAATTTGCTCGCGGTTGCCCTTCAGCTCTTCAACGCCGGCCTTGCCGCGCACCTTCATGCTCCCGCGGCCGGTCTCGATGTATTGCCGAACGCCGGCGACGCCGCAGATCGCGCAACCGGTCGGGAAATCCGGGCCCTTCACGTGCTTCATCAAGCCCTCGACGTCGATGTCGGGATCGTCGATCTGGGCGCAGATGCCGTCGATCACTTCGCCGAGGTTATGCGGCGGAATGTTCGTCGCCATGCCGACCGCGATGCCGGTGCCGCCGTTGACGAGCAAGTTCGGGAAAGCGGCGGGGAAAACGGTTGGCTCGGTCCGCGTTTCGTCATAGTTAGGCACGAAATCAACCGTGTCCTTCTCCATGTCGTTCATGAGCGCGGCGCCGAGATGAGTCATGCGCGCCTCCGTGTAACGCATGGCCGCGGGCGGGTCGCCTTCGACCGAGCCGAAGTTGCCCTGGCCGTTGACGAGCGTCTCCCGCATCGCCCACGGTTGGGCCATATGGACTAACGTCGGGTAAATGACTGCCTCGCCGTGCGGGTGATAGTTACCGCTCGTATCGCCGCAAATCTTGGCGCACTTACGATGCTGCCGGTTGGGGAAGAGGGAGAGGTCGTGCATCGCATAAAGAATGCGACGCTGGGAGGGCTTCAGCCCGTCGCGCGCATCGGGCAGGGCGCGCGAAATAATGACCGACATGGAGTAATCGAGAAACGATCTCGAGACTTCTTCGGCGACGTTGATGGGCTCTATTTTTTCGTTGGCGTTATACATTAGCTGGCAGGAAGGGTGTGAAGCCGCACCTGGATATGGCGGCGATATCGTTCGAAATCCTTGTCGGTACTAAAAATCGTCATCTCGCGCCGGGCCGCGATCGCGCAGAGCAGCATGTCGGTGGGGGAACCCTGCACTCCCCGTCGGCGGCAAATGGTAAAAAACTCCGCCGCGGTTTCATATTCCGTGCGCTCCGGGACCAGGTCTGGATAATCCCGTAAAGTATCGCGGACCCGTTGAAAGCTCTTTGCATCGGCGATTCCGGCAAGCAGTTCCTGCCGGATCGCACCAGTCATCCTGGCAGTGTGGGAACGGATCAATCGAGCCAGTTCCGCGGTGATTTGCGGAGCAGCCGGCGCTCGCCGGCGAAAAACCAGCGACCAGACGCAGGTATCCACGAGGACGCTCACTTTGGGATCCGCTTCAGATCGCGTCTCCGCTCCTCTTTGTAGTCATAGCGCGGGTCGAAATCGACCGTCCCGAAAAGTTTGAGGACGCCCAGCTGTTTCTTGCGCTGGACAAAGTCGCGCAAGGCTTCGTTCACGGCCGCCTTCTTCGAGGGGAAACCGCCGAGTTTGACCGCTTCTCTGAGCAACTCGTCATCGATTTGAAGGTTTGTAGCCATTTACTACACGCTCCCTTACACAGCTTCGTGTGTCAATTTACACATCTAGATTCCGCACATTGAGCGCGTTGTCTTCGATGTATTGCCGTCGCGGCTCGACCACGTCGCCCATTAGCTTGGAGAACATCTGGTCGGCTTCGACGGCGTTGTCGTCGTTCAGGTCCACCTTCAAGAGTTTGCGGCGCTCCGGATCCATCGTGGTGTTGATAAGTTCTTTCGCGTTCATTTCGCCGAGGCGTTTGAATCGCTTGATCTGGACCCCGCGCCGGCCGATCTCCATGATCTTCTCCAGGATTTCCGGGATGGAGAAGAGCGGGTGCGAAGTCGCGCGGTCGCCTTCGCCTTCGATGAGCTCGAAGATTGGCTTATCGGCCGCGGAATAGTGATCGAGCTTGAGACCTTTGCGGGCCAGCTCGTTGAGCAACTTGTGCACGGTGGTCGATTCATGCAGTTCGACGAGCGTCCCGCGGCGGCGGTTGCCGTTGGTTTTGGCCGGAGCGTTGGTCAGGGGAAGCAATTCCTGCCCGATCTCGGCGTCGAAAAGGTTGAGGTCGAGATTGTCTTCGTGAAATTTCCGGACCGAGCGCTCGTCGTTGAAATAGTGGACGGATTCGTCGTTGCCGTCGCGCACTTTCACGAGGTAGGTCGGGAGCTTGTCCGCTTTCAGATCGCGATGGTTGAGAAACTCCTCGAAGTCGCCGCCATGGCGCCGCACCGCTTCGCTCAGCTTGGCCAGTTTTTCCAATTGCTCGAGAATGTCTTTCAACTGCGCGGTGCTCAGTTCCTTCCCATCTGCGAGAGTCTTCAGGCGGACGTCCTCCGCCCCTAACGAGATTAGGATTCTATTTAGCTGCACGTCGTCATCGACGTATTCCTCACGCTTCTTGCGTTTGATCTGATAGAGCGGGGGCTGGGCGATGTAGATTTTTCCAGCGCGCACCAATTCGCTCATCTGCCGATAGAAGAAAGTTAGCAGGAGGACGCGGATGTGCGAGCCGTCGACGTCGGCGTCGGTCATAATGATGATGCGGCCGTAGCGGAGCTTGGCCATGTCGAAGGTCCCCTCCTCTTTGGTGGTCGCTTCTTCCTTGGGTTTGCCGATGCCGGTGCCGATCGCGGTGATCATCGACTGGATCTCGGTGTTCTTGAGGGCCTGATCGAGGCGCGCTTTCTCGACGTTGATCAACTTGCCGCGGATGGGAAGGATCGCTTGATAACGCCGATCGCGCCCCTGCTTGGCCGAGCCGCCGGCCGAGTCTCCCTCGACGATGTAGAGCTCGGTCAGCTCAGGGTCGCGCTCCGAACAATCGGCCAGTTTGCCGGGGAGACCGCCGCCGGTAAGCGCGCCCTTACGGATGGTCTCGCGCGCTTTGCGCGCCGCTTCGCGGGCTCGCGCGGCGGTCAGGACCTTGTCGAAAATCTTTTTCGCGACCGGAGGGTTCTGATCGAAGTAAGTCATGAGGCCGTCGTAAACGACTGAGTTGACGATGCCGTCGATCTCGGTGTTGACGAGCTTCACCTTGGTCTGCGATTCGAAACGCGGGTTCGGCAGTTTGAGGCTGAGCACGCAGATCAAGCCCTCGCGCACATCGTCGCCCGAGATCGCGGGATCCTTCTCTTTCACGAGGCTGTTCGTCTTGGCGTATTGGTTGACTGCTTTCGTTAGGGCAGTGCGAAAGCCAGTGAGGTGAGTGCCACCATCCGGGTTCGGAATCGAATTCGCGAAGGGCAAAATCTGATCGTTGTAGCCGTCGTTGTATTGCAGGACGACATCGACGAAAACCTCGTCGCGCTGCCGCGAGATCACGACCGGCTTCGGGTGGATCGTGTTCTTGTTGTCGCCCAGCTGCTTTACGAATTCTTCGATCCCGTGCTTGTAGATAAAGGCTTCTTTTTTCGGCGGATCGGTTCGTTCGTCGATGAGGTCGATCTCCAGGCCGGGATTGAGAAAGGCCAGCTCGCGCAAACGGCTCGCGAGGCGCTCAAACTTAAACTCGGTCGTGATCGTGAAGATCGTCGGATCGGGCAGGAAGGTGATGAGCGTCCCGGTCGTTTTCTTGCTCTTGAGCTCGCCGATAACGCTGAGCTTTTCCGTCGTCTTCCCGCGCTCGAAAGCCATGTGATAAACTTTCCCGTCGCGCGAGACTTCCACTTTGAACCAGTCGGAGAGCGCGTTGACGCACTTCGCGCCGACGCCGTGGAGACCGCCGGAATATTTGTAGGCGCCCTGCCCGAATTTGCCGCCCGCGTGGAGATTCGTCAGGACCAGCTCGACGGCCGGCATCTTGAACTTCGGATGCATGTCGACCGGAATGCCGCGGCCGTTGTCACGCACCGAGACCGAGCCATCGACGTGGACCGCGACGTCGATCTTGCTGCAAAAGCCGGCGAGATGTTCGTCGATTGAGTTATCGAGGACCTCGAAAACGCAGTGGTGCAAACCGCGCTCATCGGGATCGCCGATATACATGCCGGGGCGTTTTCGGACCGCCTCGAGGCCTTCGAGTTTGTCGATCTGAGCGGCGTTATATTTTTGGCTTTCGCTGATGTTGGCGGGGCGTTCCGCCTGGATGGTGGGTGAAGCGATTTCGTCGTTGGATTGGAGCATAAAAACGCGGACACGCCGCGAGGCTGGAAGATAGGCGAAAAGCCGGCGCCGGACAACTAATTATATGGTGCCGATCGGCAACCGTCGTCCGCAAGATTTTGGGAGGGGAACGATCCCGAGCCGCAGGATATGGTGGTCGGAGGGGAAGCGACCCCAGGGCTCAGCTGGGCCCGGCCGCGCCGTCCAGCGGAAGCTCAAAAAGTGAATTCAAAACCCGGTAGCCACGGCCATAGGCATTTTCGAAATTTCGTGCCCGCGCGCTCAGGTCGAAAACGAATTGCTCGTTCGGGTTGAAGTTCAAAAAAGTGATCGCCCGCCGGTAGGAGAGGCCGAAAAATTCATAGGTGTAGATGAACTGCACACTCTTCCAGCCGTTGATCGAAATGGCGCCGGGCTTCGTCTCGACCAGCTCGACGTGCGCCGCCTCGGAAGGCAGCAAGGTGCGCGCGACGGTTTCATAAGACTTCACCCCTTTCTCATCGAACGGGACGCTCGGAGCAGCGGGCGATCTCATCAGCCGCATGGCGGCGGCATTGAGATCGGTGAAGCGGAAAAGGGCCGCGTCGACCGAGCCGTTCACCGTCATCTTTTGATCGATGCGGAATCCAAGGCGTTTGTCGTTATCCTGGAAGTAGTGGCGCTCGCGGGCCGGCCCGTCGCCGCCGAGAAGGATGCGATGCGGGGTGAGATTAAGAGCGCGAGCTTCCTGCGCAAGAAGCGCGAGTCCTAGAAATATGGCAGCAGCAGTTGGAGTCTTCATTCCGGTTAGAATCTGGCCAGTGCCCCGCGCGAAATCGAGACCGCATCCAGGCTCCCCGGAGGCGGCGAGTCGACAAAATTGGAATCGAAATCCCAGACGCGATGTGGCGGGGAATAGATACTGCCCGTGTCCCACTCGCCTGTCGCGATCTGACTCGTGAATAGCTCGATCATGCTCCCGTTGTAGGTGAAGGTGTCGTTCGACCAATCTTCCAGGAAGCGGGGAAAGTTATTCAGTCCACCCGAGTAACCGTATTGGACATGCGTATCCGGATTGGTCCAGCCCGAGGGAAGGAAGCCCGCCACAATCGCCGTATTGACCGTGGTATCGGTCGCCTGGCGAAAGAAAAGGGCCGAGGTGGAGCGGTTGTCGTCCCAGTTATTCGAGAGAATAGTTACAGCGTCGGCAAAGACGGCGGAAGAGGACTGCTTGCCCTTCGTATTGTAGTCCCCCTCGATATAGACCGGGTTCTGGCTCGCGACCGTCAGCCCGTCCTTGGGCAATTGTTCACCCTTGATCAAACGAATCCCTTTCGGGTCGCTCGTGCTGATGCTGCCGTCTGGGGCCGTCTGGTCGATATAGACAACGCCATTGAAGTCGTGAGCGCCCTGAAACGCGGACTTCGCCTTCTTCATATCGAGCGTGGTCAGATCGACGTATTTTCCTTCACGCCGATCGTAGATGGTTTCCTGCGAAAGGGCGTTTTTAATCTTGTTAACCTGGCCGTTGTTCAACGAGGCGCCGTTTTGCGTTGTCACGGAGGTCGCCGCCGTCAGCTGGCCGCGCCAGTTTCGGGAAGTCGTGACGTGGATGACAATCCCAGCCTTGTTATAAAGCCGACGCTCCGAAATCGGCGTCGGATCGGGATGCGCGGAGTCAGGTGGCTCGATCAACTCCCGCATCGTGTCGTTGTTGGGATTGTTATCCGTTGTATCGAGGATGGTCTTGGCGTCGGTCCCCAAAGGTTCCATCCGGTTCACCTGCGAGACCTGTTCGTCGAATCCATTCGGAAAAGTGGGCGGATGGGTGCTGTTCGGCGTGTAACCCGACCAGGTCCTGGCCTGAGGCGGTTCGACGCTGTCGGTGTAGCCCTCCACATAGGAGAGATTTCCGGTAAAAGTCAGGACCCCTTGCGAAGGCGAGCTCACGTACGCCTTACTGTTAGTATGGACCAGTCCGCCGATGCTCATCGTGGCGGTCTTATAAAGCTCGAGATTGTCCTGAAAGAAGGCCGTCGCCTGAAAGAGCGGCACGACCGAGTAGTTCATGGCTCGCTTGATACCATACTTGACCGTGCGTCCGCCGACGAAGGTCCCGGCCAGCCGCACACTTGCCAGGTAACTGGAGTTATAACCCACCCATCCAGGATAGTTATCGAGGCTGATCTTGCTCGGGCTCGGGGTGGCGGTCGCGCTGGCCACCGGGCGGCCATATTCATCCACGGGATTGATTTCGAGCGGCCCGTTTTCCGCGCTGGGCGCGTAAACAAACCCGGAGAAGGAGGGGACCGTCGCCATCGGCCCGGCGAGCTGGTTTTTCGTGACCGGTCTGTAGTAGCTGTTGATCGTCTTCGCCCAGACTCCGTAGGCGAAATCGAGGGAGCCTTCCGCGGCGCTTTCGAGAGCGGAGAAATCGCGGCTGGAATCGGTTTGGCGCACCGTGGCGGTGGTCAGAGTCATGGCTCCGCCGATGAATGCGGCAATGAGGAGAATGACGAAAAGAGAGATGATCAAGGCGGAGGCTTTCTCGTTAGGTTGGGACTGGTGCTTCATAAGCTAGAGGAAATTGCGCGGCCGGACGCGGCCATCGACGCGCAAGAAAATGTTGAATTCTTTGGCCTGTTTCGTGGCCAGGACTTTGTTGAATCGGGAGGCTTCCGCGCGGAGAGCGACATTCACATAGGTGATGCCATCCTGCGTCACGAGAGTGAAGGGGGTGTTATCACCCGCTTGATTGCCGATTTCGTGCGTCAGGACGACGT
>JBBQHV010000009.1:0-16957 GCA_038324295.1 Chthoniobacterales bacterium | reverse complement strand
GAAACGCTTGTTCGTGTCTTCCGCGAGCATGAGACCGGAGAAAAGCCGGGTCGGCTCTTCCTGCGTCTTCGCTTTTGGCTGGTTTGTTTTCGCGCCGTTACGCTTAGCGTGGCCATTGGCGCCGTTAGGCGACTTGGTGTTGCCGTAGCTGCCGATCTCGATCTCCGCGAGCGGCTCGAGATACATCTCGCGATAAGCGCCATTCAGATAGGGAAATTCACCCGGCAAACCGTCGCCGAAGAGGTAGCGCGCAATCTCACCCGCCTCATCGATTTCGGGTAAGGCCAGCCGCGGCAAGGGCAGACCCGTCGGCGCCTTCGCGATCGGAATATCGGCTTTAATCTTCTTCCAACGCTCAACCATTTCGCGCCCGAACTTCTCGTCCTTCCGCGCGCGTCGCACTTGTTCCTGCACGAACTTTTCGTGCTTCTCCACCGATTCGACGACTGTTCCCAGCTTGCTCATTTCTTCTTCTTCCTTTGTAGCGGCGGTCTGTGACCGTCGGCTTTGGTCTTCCCTCCTCGGCGACGGTCATAGACCGCCGCTACAGCGGGAGAATCCCGCGTGATCATCTCGTAAAGCTCGTCCACGCCCGGATCGCGATGGCGTTTCGCGACCGTCGCGACGATCTCCTGCGCGCGCTTGTTTTGCGTGAGGCGCTGTTCAATCTCCGAGCGCGCCGCCTTCGCCCGGCGGAGATCGGTTTTGTTCAGGACGACGATGTCGGCGACGTCGAGCATGACGATCTTCTGCAACTGCAAACGCGCGCCGTAATCAGGATTCATCACGAGCACGGTCTGATCAATCAGCCGGTTGCGGAAGGGCAGCGCTTCCTGGCCGGTCCCGACCGTCTCGATAATGACGTAATCGAAATCCGCCTTCGTTAGGCGGGCGAGGCAGCTCTCGGTCGCAGGGGAAAGCCCGCCCGCCTGGCCGCGGGTCGCCATGCTCCGCATGAAAACACGATCGTCCTGCGAATTGATCATGGTGGCGCGATCGCCTAACAATGCTCCTTTCCCGACCACACTTGGGTCGTGGGAAAGGATCGCGATCCGCGCTTTCGGCTCGCGCTGGAGAAAGCGAAGCACGAGTTCGTCGATCAAGGTTGTCTTGCCCCCGCCGCCAGGGCCGGTGAAGCCGAGCACTTTCGCATTTCTGGTTGCTGATTTCTGATTGCTGATTTTTTTCCGGCGACCGTCTTCGGCGTAAGCGTCTTCGATTTTTGTCAGCTCGCGCGCGAGTTTCAGGTCGCGATTTTTGCCGACGCTTCGACGGGCCTTGCGATAATGCTTGTGCACGTACTCCGCCATTTGCTCGAGTGACGTGCCGGCGAAGAAAATTTGATCGACTCCTTTGCGCTTCATGATCCGCGCGTCGTCGTCGGTGATGGTGCCGCCGCCACCACCGAAAACGGCGATGTCGCCCGCGCCCTTGCGCCGCAGTTGCCTGACGACCTCGGCAAAGAAGTCGATGTGCCCGCCGTTGTAACTGGAAATGCCGATGGCGGCGACATCTTCCTGGATGGCCGCGCGCACGATGTCGCCGACGTAGCGATGAAAGCCGAGATAAACGACTTCGATCCCATGGCGGATAAACTCGAGATTGATCGTGTTAATGGCGCTGTCGTGCCCATCACAGATCGGGACGGCGGTGAGAATGCGAATGGGTGAAGCCATGCGTGCGCAAACTAACGACTATCGTCGGGCGGGCAAACTCCGGGGAGCGCACAGCCTCCCCGGAATTCTTGCCCGGCGGTTGAAGGTTGCTTCGAGCGCGTCACCTTGCGGGATGACTGATCCTCTTGATTTCACCGGCAAAGTTGTGCTCGTCACCGGCAGCTCGCGCGGTCTCGGTGCGGGCATGATCCAGGCTTTCGGCGAGCGCGGGGCGAAGTGCGTCGTGAACTACATCAGCGATCCGAATGGCGAAAATAAGGCCGGAGCCGATGAAGTCGCAGGAAGACTGTCCGACCCGCTCGTGATCGATTGCGACGTCACAAATCCGGAGCAGGTCGAAGCGATGATGAAGGAAATCGGCAAGCAACGCGGCGGGCTCGACGTTCTCGTGAACAATTCCGGGATCATCCGCGATCGCACGATCAAGAAACTCACGCTCGAAGAATTCGAGAGCGTGGTGCGGGTCAATCTCGCCGGCACCTTCAACGTCACGCAAAAGGCCGCCGCTGTTCTGCGTCCGGGCGGCCGCATCATCAACCTCTCCTCGGTCAGCGGCCAGATGGGGCTTTTCGGGCAGGCGAATTATTCCTCGAGCAAAGCGGCGATCATCGCCCTAACGAAGGTCAGCGCGCGCGAATTCGCCCGGCAGCAGATCACAGTCAACGCAATCGCGCCCGGTTTCATCGACGTCGGGATGAGCAAGGGGATGCCCGATGAAGTGACGGAGAATTTCAAAAAACAGATTCCGCTAGGGCGATTGGGCGACGCGCACGAGATCGTCGACGCCTGCCTTTTCCTGGCCTCGCCGATGGCAAGCTACATCACCGGGCACGTCCTGAACGTGAACGGCGGCTATTACATGGGTTGATCGATCGCGATGGCCCCAAAGGCTCTTCAGAAAACCGCGGCAATCCGGATCCTGACAATCCGCGGGCGAAAGGTCGTGCTGGATTCGGATTTGGCCGCGATCTACGGCGTGACGACGGGCCGATTCAATGAAGCGGTGAAACGGAATGTGAAGCGTTTCCCGAAGGACTTTTCTTTTCTGCTCCAGCGCCCGGAGTTCGATCAATTGATATCGCAAAATGCGATATCAAAGCCCGGTCGGGGTGGACGGACAAAGCTTCCCCGCGTTTTCACTGAACACGGCGCCTTGATGGCCGCCAGTATTCTCAAGAGCGAGCGCGCCATTGCGATGAGCGTTTATGTCATTCGCGCGTTCGTCGAGCTCCGGGACCAATTGACGGCGAACGTCGCGATCTTGAAGCGCCTGGCGGAGATCGACCGCGACCTCATGATTCACGACCACGCGCTGCAGGATATTTACGAGAAGCTCCTCCCCCTTCTCGCTCCGCCGCTGAAATCTCCCCGCCGACAAATCGGCTTCTCATCCGCACAAAATAAGCAAGACATGCCAGTCTCTTTCTTTTCCCCGCCATCCCGGAGTTGGGCCGTCCAAATCCCGTTTGCGGGAATTTTATTTCTGTGGGCAAGCCTGGTCGCGAAGTGTAAGCGCCTTCCAGCGAATGCCCTATGCCCGATTCCTCCCGCTGGCATGCCCCTTGCATCTGCCCGATCCGCGATCACATTCGATCGGTCCGTCGCTCGCTAATCCGCTCCTTATGAATTTACGTCACTTCCTTTTCTCGCTCGCCGCCGCGCTCCTTATTCTGCCGGCAGTCCAAGCACAAACGCCGGCGCCCACTCCCACGGTCGATGAGCTCGTGGCGAAAAACATCAAAGCGAAAGGCGGTGAAGCCGCGATCAAGGCGATCCAGACGATTCGCTTTGAAGGCCGCATGCTGGTTAATCAGGGCCAGGTCGAGCTGACTTACACGCAAACGAAAAAGCGGCCTGGAAAGGTGCGAACCGATGCCGTGCTCCAGGGCATGGCGCTGGTCCAGGCTTACAACGGAGACAGCGGCTGGAAGATTTTCCCGTTCCAAGGCCGGAAAGATCCCGAGAAGATGTCGAACGACGAAGCGAAGTCTCTCGTCGAAGACGCGGAGATCGGCGGGCCCTTGGTCGATTGGAAAGAAGATGGCAAGACGGTCGCCTATCTCGGCACCGAAGACGTGGAAGGCACACCCGCGCACAAATTGGAAGTGACGCGCAAGAACGGAGACGTTACCTACGTCTATCTCGATCCGGATTACTTCCTCGAGATTCGCACCGTCAGCCAGCGCACCGAACAAGGAGCAAGAGTAGAAGTCGAAACCGACCTCGGCGATTACGAAAAGGTCGCCAACGTTTATTTCCCCTTCTCCCTCGAGTCGGGGAGCAAAGGCGCGAGCGACAAGCAAAAGATCATCATTGAGAAAGGCGAAGCCAACATTCCGGTGGATGACTCCATCTTCGCCTTCCCGACCACTCCTAAGAAATAACTTACCATCCAGCCCATGCGTTTTCTCACTCTCTTCCTGCTCACCACACTCGGCTTCTTCGGCGTCGCGGCGGGCGCGCCGCCTCCCTACAGCTCCGCCACTATTTCCGGCCTCGGCGCGCGCAATATCGGCTCCGCCGCGATGAGCGGCCGCGTCGCCGCCCTCGCCGCGACCCGCGAGGCGAACGGCAAACTGACCATTTTCGTCGGCGCGGCGAGCGGCGGCGTCTGGAAATCGGACGATAGCGGCACGACTTACCGGCCGGTCTCTGACGAACAGCCGGTGCAATCGATCGGCGCGATCGCGATCGACCCGAGTAACTCCAAGAACGTCTGGGTCGGAACGGGTGAACCCTGGACCCGCAACAGTGTCTCGATCGGCGATGGAATCTATAAGTCAATCGACGGCGGTGAGACCTGGAACAAGGCTGGTTTGCCGAACTCCGAGCGGATCTCCAAGATCATCGTCGATCCGAAAAACAGCGACACCGTCTATGTCGCAGTTCCGGGCGCGCTCTGGAGCGACTCGCCCGACCGCGGTCTCTATAAGACCACCGACGGGGGCAAGACTTGGAATCTTATTCTCAAAGGACCGAATCTCTCGACCGGCGCATCGACCATCGCGATGGATCCGGCCAATCCCAAGGTTCTCTTTGCCGGTCTCTGGGATTTTCGGCGCAAAGGCTGGACCTTCCGCTCGGGCGGCGACGGCCCCGAGGCCTTTTCCGGGAGCGGGCTCTTTCGTTCCGCCGACGGCGGCGCGACCTGGAAGGAAATAACTCCCGAGAACAGCAAAGGATTCCCGAAAAAGCCCTACGGCCGGCTCGCTCTCGCGATTGCTCCTTCCAATGCCAAACGCGTTTACTGCTTTGTCGAATCAACCGACAGCGCGCTCTTCGTTTCCGACGACGGCGGCCAGACCTGGTCGGAGCGCGATAAGAGTAACTGGATGGTCTGGCGCCCCTTCTACTTCGCCAACCTGACGGTCGACCCGAAGAATCCCGACCGCCTTTTCAAGACCGACGGCGCGCTCATCCTGAGCGAGGACGGCGGGAAGAGCTTCGCCACGGTGGGCGGCTTTCAGGGCGCACATGGCGACGTGCACGCGGTCTGGATCGATCCGGCCAACCCGAAGACAGTCATCTCAGGCGACGACGGCGGGAACAAATGGTGGAAAGCCGACAACCTTCCGATCTCGCAGTTTTATCACGTGAGCGTGGACGACGCCGATCCATATCGCGTCTACGGCGGACTTCAGGATAACAGCTGCTGGATCGGCCAGTCGGAATATCCCGGCGGGATCACCAACTCACAGTGGGAAAATATCTTCAACGGCGACGGCTTCTCCACCTTCGTCGACCCGGCAGACCCTGATTACATCTACGCCGAATACCAGGGCGGCTTCGTCGGCCGGGTCAATCGCCACACCCTCGAGGCGCGCATCATCCAGCCGAAGCCGAACTACAAGGAAAAGCTGCGCTTCAGCTGGAACACCCCGCTGGTTCCTTCGCCTAACGAGAAAGGGACGATCTACATCGGCGCCCAGTTTCTTTTCCGTTCACGCGACCACGGGCAGAGCTGGGACCGCATCTCGCCTGATCTCACGACGAACGATCCCGAGAAGCAGAAACAGGAACAATCCGGCGGCGTGACGGTCGATAACTCCTCGGCCGAGATGTATACCACGATCTATTCGATCAGCGAGTCGCCCAAGGATAAGAACCTCATCTGGGTCGGGACCGACGACGGCAACCTCCAGATCACGCGCGACGGAGGTAAAACGTGGACGAATGTCGTCGGCAATGTGCCGGGATTGCCGAAGAATTCCTGGGTCAATTGGGTGCAGGCGAGTAATTTCAATCCGGGAACGGCCTACGCCGCTTTCGATCGCCATACCTTTGGTGACTTTGCGCCGTATGTCTATCGCACGACCGATTACGGACAGACCTGGACGCCTCTGGCAACGGCGCAGGATGCGAAGGGTATCCGCGGGTACGCTCACGTGATCAAGGAAGACCTCCAGAAACCGGATCTCCTCTTTCTCGGGACCGAATTCGGGCTTTATGTCTCGATCGACGGCGGCCAGAACTGGGCGCAGTTCAAAGGCAGCCGTTTCCCGAACGTGCCGGTGGATGATTTCGCCATCCAGCCGCGGACGAACGATCTCGTCCTCGCCACCCACGGCCGGGGCATCTGGATCATCGACGACATCACGCCGTTGCGCGACCTCACGCCCGAACTGCTGACAAAAGAGGCCAGCTTCGTCGATGCGCGCCAGGTGCAGCAGCGCATCGAAGCGAACGGCGGCTGGGCCAATGGGTCGGCTGTTTTTGTGGGTGACAATCCTCCTGACGCTGCCGTTATCACTTACTATCAAAAGTCACGCCATCTCTTCGGTAAGTTGAAAATCGAAGTGTTGGATGCGGCCGGGCATGTCGTGGACAACATCCCGGCGAGCAAACGCCCCGGTCTGAATCGCGTCACCTGGAGCATGCATGAAAAGCCGCCGCGCGTTCCCCCGGCCGCGCAGATCGCTTTTTCCGGCACGACCGGTCCGCGGGTGCTGCCTGGCGCCTACACCGTTCGCATGACGAAGGATGGCAAGCCCTACGAGACGAAGTTGGACGTGGTGCTCGATCGGCGGGACAAATTCACCGTTGCCGATCGCAAAGCGCAGTACGACGCGGCCACGCAGGTACGGGAATTATTCGGCGACGAGAGCGCGCTGATGGATCGCATCATGGCCTTGCGCGCCACCCTAACGAGTAAAGCCAAGGCCGCGCCGGCCGAAGACGAGTCGGGCAAGGCGATCAAGGATTTCGACGCCAGGGTGGACGCGGTCCGGAAACAAATCGTGGCGACAACCGAAGGCGGCGCGATCACCGGCGAAGAACGTCTGCGCGAGCATACCGATCAGCTCTACGGTGCGATCCTGAGCTACGAGGGTAAGCCGGCTAATTATCAGATCGCCCGCATCGCTTCCCTGCGACAGGAACTGGAGGACGCGAAGAAGGACTTCGAGCAACTGCTCGCCAATGAGCTACCCCGGCTGAACGAGCAACTGAAGAGCAAAGGCGAGCCCGCCATTTCTCCTCCGCCGGCCAAGGTCGCGGTCCGGGAGGAAGAGCGGAAATTCGGCGGCGGCGCGCTCGGCTCCTCCGCCGATCCTGACCTGCCGGCGAGCAGCCGCGCGACCCTGCCGGCGAACTTCCGGCTCTGGCACTGAACCCGGCTCTCGCCTAACGAGCGCGTTCGGCGGCAGGCGCCTCTTCTTCGTGGGAGCGCAGGTGCGGGAGAACGAGAAAAAATGCCGCCAGCGCCGCCAGAATCACGAGGAGCAGAAAAAGCAAACTGAGCGCGCGCCAGGCGCCGCGACGCCCGCGGGCCTTCTGCCACTCAAGGCGTTTCTGCATCAATTCCAGCTCGAGCGCCTTGGCCAGCGCTTCGGGATCGGTTGGAGCGGCTCCTGATTTTCTCGCCGGCCGGACATGGGCTGACTCTCACGTCTTCGCTCCTGCCTGGCAACGGCCCGCGCGCGACAAAATTGCGCCGCGACATTTTTGCTGCCGCATGGGGCGCGCCGAGTAGTTTCCGCGGGTGAATCCGCCGGCATTATCCCAACCGTCTTCGCGGCGTCCGCTTTTCGCCTATACCACGCCAATGCTGCTCTTCGTCCTCCTCCTCGGAGTGAGCAGCGGACTGAAAACGCCCGGCGCCGCGCCTTGGCGTGCTGCACCGGAATTTTGGATTTACCCCTTCCAGACGCTGCTTTGCCTTGCGCTCCTTTTCTATTTTTGGCGCGACTACGATTTTCACCCGCTGCGCCGCAAGGTCTTCACCATTCTCGTGGCGCTGTTCGTCTTTCTCATTTGGATCGCGCCTCAACAATTCTTTCATTTTCCACCTCGGCTGGTCGGATTTAATCCCGACATTCTCGCGAGCAGACCGGCCTTGTTTTGGTTGACGCTGATCCTGCGCTTTATCCGCCTCGTCGTCGTCGTGCCGCTGACCGAGGAGATTTTCTGGCGCGGGTTTTTGCTCCGTTACCTGATCGCGGAACGCTTCGAAACCGTCCCCTTCGGCACCTTCACTCCCCTCTCCTTCGTCATCGTCACCCTCGCCTTTTGCCTTTCCCATTCCATGCCCGATTGGCCGGCCGCGCTTCTCACCGGCGCCCTCTACAACGCCGTCGCCTATCGCACCCGCAGCCTCACCTCCTGCATCCTGGCCCACGCCGTCACCAATCTCGCCCTCGGCCTCTGGATTGTGGCGGCGAAACAGTGGGGTTTCTGGTAGGCGCCGATGGCACTCCTCCTGCTCCCTTCAGCGGATCATGCGCTCCACCTTTATCCAGAAAGTGCTCATCTGCATGATCGCGGCCTTCTTCACCGCCTGCCTCATCCAATGGGGCAAAGTCTTCGTCAACGGCGCCGACGAAGCGCTCAATGGCGACTACAAAAAAACGAACATCTCCCTCACTCACGACTGAGCCGCGCGCGTCAAAAATTTGCCCCGCGCGGGGGGTGTGTGAACCGTAAGGCATGCGCATCGGCCTGGCCCAGATCAACCCGACGGTCGGGGATCTGCGCGGTAATTTCGAAAAAATCCTCGGCGCCTATGAGCGGCTGGTCTCGTTAGGCGCGGAGCTCGTCCTCGCCCCCGAGCTGGCCACGACCGGTTACCCGCCGCAGGACCTCGTCTTCAAGTCGCGCTTCGTCCCGCAAAATCTCGAGGCGATCGCCTGCCTTCATGCCCGGATCGGCGCCACGCCCTTGCTCGTCGGCTATGTCGATCGCAACGAAGGTCCCGGGAAGCCGTTCTTCAACGCGGCGGCTTTACTCGAACGCGGCCAGCCAATCCGCAAAAGCTTCAAAACCCTCCTCCCGACCTACGACGTCTTCGACGAGGATCGCTATTTTGAACCGGGAACAGGCGGGGAAATCTTCACCATCGCAGGCCGCCGCGTCGGGGTCACGATTTGCGAAGATATCTGGACCCAGCGCTATCTGCCGCGCGCCCTTTACGAGATCGAGCTCGTCCGCGGGCTCGTCGAAAAGGGCGCCGACTTGATCGTCAACCTGAGCGCCTCACCTTTTAGCCTGGGCAAAAACAAAACGCGCCGCGAGATGATCGCGGCCACCGCTCGCACTCACGCGCGACCGATCTGCTATTGCAACGCCGTCGGTGGAAACGACGAGCTGGTTTTCGACGGCGGCTCGATCGCTTTCAATTCCGCCGGGGAGCTGATCGCGCAGCTCCCCGCTTTCCAGGTGGCCGAGGCGATCGTCGAGACCGAGGCGAGCGCCACGCTCGCACCCGCGCCAGTCGATCCGATGGCCGAGCTGCACGGCGCGCTGTCGTTAGGCGTGCGCGATTACCTGGCGAAGTGCAATTTCAAGTCCGCCGTCCTCGGCCTGAGCGGCGGGATCGATTCCGCGGTCGTCGCCGCCCTCGCTGTCGATTCGTTAGGCGCGGAAAACGTGGTCGGCGTTTCCATGCCCAGCCCCTATTCCTCCCGCGGCAGCATCGACGACGCCCTCGCCCTCGCCCGGAACCTCGGCATCCGCTGCCTCGAGGTCCCGATCGGCGACGCCTTTGCCGCTTTCAAAAAACAGTTCGAGAAAATCTTCGCCGGCCTCCCGGAAGACACCACCGAAGAGAACATGCAATCGCGGCTCCGCGGCATGATCCTGATGTCGCTTTCGAATAAATTCGGCCACCTCCTCCTCACGACAGGGAACAAAAGCGAACTGGCGGTCGGCTACTGCACGATCTATGGCGACATGGCCGGCGGCCTCGCCGTCATCAGCGACGTACCCAAGACGCTCGTCTACCAGCTCGCCCGCTGGATCAATCGCGAGCGGGAAATCATTCCCGCCTCGACCATCGAGAAACCCCCGAGCGCCGAACTCAAGCCTGGCCAGGTCGACCAGGATTCGCTCCCGCCCTACGACGTGCTCGACTCCATCCTCCAGCTTTACGTCGAAGAAAATCGGAGCGGCAGTGATATCATCGCCCGGGGCTTCGACGAGAAAAACGTCCGCTGGGTCCTGCGCCGGGTCGATCTCAACGAATACAAACGCGCCCAGGCTGCCCCGGGAATCAAGGTGACAAGCCACGCCTTCGGGGTCGGTCGCCGGATGCCGATCGCGCAACAATACGTGGAGATCGATTTCGCTGCGCCTAACGACGCCGTTGGCTCAGAAAATTGCACCGCGTTGGAATCGAACCAACAACCCAGTGATTAAGAGTCACTTGCTCTGCCAATTGAGCTAGCGGTGCGTTTCTCCCCGCGGAGTTCCGGCGAGGGATTCGAAAACTACTCACCGAACTCCGCTGCACAACGCGGAAATTGCCTTTTCCGTCGCGCAATTAACGCGGTGAGAAGCGCGCTGGAGGGCGGAACTCCCGCGACGCTGCGGCGAGTGCCGTCGTCTCGGCGGCACAATCCCTTCAGCATTCCAAGGCTGGATTGGGTGGTGTTGGTCGTTGTCAGTTTCGCATCCGACGGCGGGTTGTAGAGTCCGCTGTCCTCAGCGGATCGGCTGCTCTAAAGCGCCGGCGAAACGCTGGGTCGCGCGACGCGACCTTTCGCGCGCTGGTTGGGGAGCGGAGTAGCCTTCGCTGCCGGAGTCGAGACCTCGGCGGCGTGTTTTCTGCCGAGGTTGAGCAGAGATTCCATGAGTGCTTCGTCGGGGCTCGAACAGACGCTGAGAACCACCGCCTCATCGCATCCTTCGCCCGCGAGATAGGCGTGTCCCATGTTGGAGTCGATATAAACCGACTCGCCAACTTCCATTTTGACCGGGTCGTAAAACTCGGTGTGAAGCACGACCCGCCCTTCCAGCACGTAGGTGTATTCTTCGCCGGAATGCCGGACTAGTTTCCCGAATGCTTCGAGGCTTTTCGCCCGCACGTGCGCGAGCACCGGGATCATGCGCTTGCGACGTAATTCCGGGCAGAGGTAATAATAATCGTAGTTCGGCGTGGCGACGCGGACGGCGTCTTCGATTCGGCCAATGCTGCGACGTGCGGTGATCGCGGGCTCGGGGCTGTCGCCCGGCTCGGCGAAAAGCTCCGACATGGTCATGTTGAGCCGCTGGCTAAGGATCTGAAGCTTGTCGTAGGTGAGCGTCAGCCGGTCGTGTTCAACCTTGGAGAGCGTCGAGAGGGGGATCCCCGAGCGAGTGCTCATCTGCTTGAGGGTCCAGCCGTTTCGCGCGCGGAGGGAACGCAGGAGGCTGCCAATCGTGGGTTGTTGCCGCGACTGGGTTGATTTCGAGTTGCCTGCCATCGGAGTCGCGCGATTCATTTTTTGTTGATCGGAGCATCATCGCGCGCCTGTTTCTTGTCAAAACTTGCCTCCGACCCGGACGAAATCGGGCTCATATAGAATAGGCGCTTGACAATTCTCCGATCTGGTCGCCAATGCTCCTGATCAGGATACTTCAGTAATCATGCGCACATACTCGACTTCCCTGTTTCTGGCCGTCGCCGTCTCCGTTCTCACGCTGCATTCCGTCCTTCAGGCACAGGTACCAAGCATCGCGCCACCTCAAGCCGTGCCGACAACAAGCGCTCCGGCAGCGGGAGAAAAGACGCCAGAGCTGCCGGCAATGGGTGCCCCTTCACTGACAAAAAATGATGCCGAAGCCTGGCTCGACGGTTTCATGCCCTATGCGCTCCAGCGCGGAGACGTCGCTGGCGCGGTGGTGACGATGGTGAAGGGCGGCCAGGTTCTGCTGAGCAAAGGCTACGGGTATGCTGATGTCGCCGCGCATAAACCGGTCGATCCTGACCGCACTCTTTTCCGGGCGGGCTCCGTCTCGAAGCTCTTTACCTGGACGGCGGTGATGCAACTGGTCGAACAGGGCAAGCTCGACCTCGACAAAGATATTAATAGCTATCTCGATTTCAAAATCCCGCCGCACGACGGCAAGCCGATCACCTTGCGTAACCTTATGACGCACACGCCCGGATTCGATGAGGTTGTGCGCGCATTGCTTGTCTCCAAGCCGAGCGACCTGACCTCTCTGCGCGATGCTTTGACGCGCTGGATTCCACCCAGTGTGACGACACCGGGCAGCACCCCCGCTTACTCTAACTATGGCGCAGCGCTGGCCGGCTATATCGTGCAGCACGTATCCGGGGAACCGTTCGATGATTATATCGAGCGGCACATTTTTAATCCCTTGGGAATGAAATACGCGACCTTCCGCCAGCCGCTGCCGGCGCGGCTCGCGCCCTTTATGGCAAAGGGTTATCAGGTGGCTTCCGGCGACGCCAAGCCGTTCGAGATCATCTCGATTCCGCCGGCCGGCTCGCTCTCGATCAGTGGCACCGACATGGGACGCTTCATGATCGCCCATCTGCAGAACGGCGCCTTCGGTTCGACCCGAATTTTGCAGCAGGCTACGGCAGTAGAGATGCATAACACGGTGGCGCCGGGGATTCCGTCACTTCACCATATGTTGCTCGGGTTCTACCAGAACGACATCAATGGCCATCGAGTTATTACCCACGCTGGTGATCTGCAATATTTCCACAGCGAGCTGAATCTTTTCCCAGACGACGGTGTGGGATTGTACATCTCGGTCAACAGCCTCGGCAAAGACGCGGCTGCGGCGCCGATTCGTTCGATGCTTTTTCGGGAATTTGGCGATCGCTATTTCCCCGGGCCGTTACCGGAAGGCAAGGTGGACCCCGCGACGGCGAAGCAGCACGCGCAGCTTATGGCGGGGCATTACGTTCTTAGTCGCGGCTCGCACACCAATTTTCTCTCTTTCGCAAACCTGCTCGGGCAAGTCAAAGTGGCAGCGAGCGGCGACGGCAAGATGGTGGTGGACGCACTGAAGTATGCCAGCGGTCAGCCAAAGAAATGGCGCGAGATCGCGCCCTGGGTCTGGCGCGATGTGAACGGCGGCGATCGTCTCGCGGCGCAGGTGTCGAATGGTCGCGTGTCCCGCTTTGGCTACGACGAATATCCCTTTATGGTGTTTGAGCCGGTGCCCTGGTGGTGGTCATCGGCCTGGCTGCTCCCGCTCTGGATCGCGTCGCTCGTCGTGCTCGCCTTAACCGTCATCGCGTGGCCGGTCTCGGCACTGGTCCGGCGGCACTATGCCGCGGGCTATGGCTTAACCGGCGCCGACGCCCGCGCCCATCTCATCATGCGGCTGGCTGCGCTCCTGGTCCTGGTTACCATGCTCGCCTGGCTCTTCACCCTCACGATGATGTTGAAGAACTTCGACTGGGTCGCACCCGGGATGGACGCCTGGTTCATTTGCTTACGGATCGTCTCCATCATCATCTTCATTGGTGGCAGTTTGGTCGCGCTCTGGAATGCCTGGGCGGTGTTGCGCAGTGGACGCAGGTGGCTGGCGAAACTCTGGAGCGTAGTGCTTGGGCTTGCCTGTCTTGCCATCCTCTACGTCGCACTTGTCTTCCACCTTATGGGTTACACCGCTAACTACTAACGTCGGCTGGAGGATCGAAATGAGTGTTACTCGTGCCCGCCTTACGCTTGAAGTCCATAGCGAGGACCTGCGGCTAAAAGAACCGTTTCGGATCTCCGGTTACACCTTTCAAGATTCTCCTGTCACTCTGGTGGCTCTGCGCGATGGCGACTTGGAAGGTCGCGGGGAAGCGGCTGGGGTTTACTATCTGAGTGATACGCCTGAGAAGATGCTTACCACGATCGAGGCGCACCGGGAGTGGATCGAAGCCAGCCTGACGCGGGAGGAATTGCGCGCCATGTTGCCGCCGGGCGGAGCGCGCAATGCGCTCGATTGCGCGCTCTGGGAACTTGAGGCGCGTCGGGCTGGCCTGCCGGTTTGGCAATTGGCTGGGATCGAGACGCCCCGCCCTCTCCTTACCACTTTCACTGTAAGTGCTAATGAGCCTGCTCTCATGGCGAAAGGCGCAAAGGCCTACACCGAGGCCCGGGCGGTTAAGCTCAAACTAACCGGCGAGCTGGAGGTGGATATCGAGCGTGTGCGTGCTGTCCGCGCGGCGCGGCCGGATGTCTGGCTCGGCGTCGATGCCAACCAAGGCTACGTATCGAGTACCCTTGAGCGCCTGTTGCCAGTTTTAGTCGAGACGCGTGTATCCCTGCTCGAACAGCCCTGTAAGCGTGGCGACGAGGGGATCCTCGACGGAATCGATCACTCAATCCCGATCGCCGCCGATGAAAGCGTGCAGGGCCTGGATGAGGTGGAGGGCTTATCCGGTCGCTTTGATGTCGTGAATATCAAACTCGACAAGTGCGGTGGCCTGACCGAAGGACTCATGATTGGCGAACGCGCCCGCGCCCTCGGAATGAAAGTCATGGTTGGCAACATGATTGGCACGAGCCTGGCGATGGCGCCCGGCTTTGTTCTCGGCCAGCAGTGCGACGTGGTTGACCTTGACGGTCCCATTTTCCTGACCCACGACCGCAGTCCCGGCGTGACCTATGCAGAGGGTCTGATCCGGTGCGATGACGCGGTCTGGGGTTCGGCGCGGCAGCCAGCCGCATGACCAGCGCGCAGGAAAAAACCTGGTTCGGTCAGCCGCGCGGGCTGACCATTCTGTTCCTCACCGAGATGTGGGAGTTCTTCTCCTACTACGGCATGCGCACTCTGCTGGTCTATTACATGACCAAGCACCTGCTCTTCGCGCAAGAAAAGTCCTCCTTCATTTATGGCTCATACACCGCAACGGCCTATCTCACTCCCATTTTCGGCGGCCTCATCGCGGATCGCTGGCTGGGTAAACGCAAGGCCGTAATCATCGGCGGCAGCGCCATGGCTCTAGGCCATTTCATGATGGCTTTCGAACCATTGTTTTATGTGGCGTTGGCGACGATCGCGCTCGGCAACGGACTCTTCATGCCGAGTCTTCCCAGCCAGATCAACGATCTCTATGCCGCTGACGATCCGCGCCGCGGCCGCGCTTATAACATCTACTACGCCGGCCTCAACCTCGGCGGCGTCCTCGCTCCGCTCATCTGCGGGACTTTGGGGGAAGTCTACGGATGGCACTACGGCTTTGGCGCGGCCGGGGTAGGCATGTTTGGCGGGCTGGTGATCTATCTGGCGGGCGGAAAGTATCTGCCGGAGGAGAGGCCAAGGCCTGGTCGTGTGCCAGCCAAGTCGGGAGTCTCGGAGGAGAAAGGCAACGACCTGAATCTTTGGCTGCTACTGCTGGGAGTAGGAATTGCCGCCACGGTTTTCCGCGGCGCCTATGAACAAGTCGGCAATACCGTTGCCCTCTGGACGGACGCCGGGGTCGATCGCGCTCTGGGCGGATTCATTATTCCGATGACTTGGTTTCAAGCTTTGAATCCGCTCCTTGTCATCACCTTAACGCCACCGCTCCTGCTCTACTGGCGTCGGCGAGCCGCTGGCGGAGAAGAGACGTCGCCGGCGCGAAAAATGGCTATCGGCGCGCTCATCGTAGCGGGCGCGTATTTGCTATTGGCGACCGTCTCGAGCTTCGCGGGAGCAAATCGAGCAAGCTGGCTCTGGCTGGTTCTCTTTTTCGTCATCTTTACTTTGGGCGAGCTTTACATTCTGCCGACGGGACTGGGCCTTTTCGCGCGGCTCGCCCCCGCCAGCCTTGGGGCAACGACGGTCGCCGCCTGGTTTCTCGCCATTTTCAGCGGCAGCATGCTCGCCGGGGTCGTCGGAACTCTGTGGAGCTGGGCCAGCCACCGCAGTTTCTTCGTTTTGCTGGCTGGCCTCGCCATCATTGCCGCGGTCTTGCTCTGGCTGCTCGACCGGCCGATCCGCCATCGTGAGCGAAAGGCTGCGCCACTCATGGTCGGCTGAGAGCTTATTTGGCGGATTGTGCTCGGTGAAATAATTTCAAAATAATTCTCTAATCAGGATTGACAATTCTCTAATCGGGTTACCAATATCCCAAATCAACAAACTCGGCTCCAGTGAATCTTGAGCCCGCTTTTAAATCCCACCGGAGAAAACACCATGAATATTCGTCACCTAGTCGGACCCACTCGGCGGACCAAATTGATCATCGCCCTCGGCGCACTGGCACTCTTGCCGATGGGCGTCGCCCCTGCGCAAGATGCTGTGACACCCCCGCCAGCTCAGCCGGCCTCCGCGGCCTCGCCGTCGCCGGCTCCCAGCGCCACGCCCGGCGCGCCGGAAACGATCGAGCGCATCGTCGTGACGGCGAACAAGCGCGAAGAAGATATTCGCGAGGTGCCGGCGTCTATCACCGCGTTCGATGACGTGCAACTGGAGAATCTACACGCGACCGATCTGGCCGACTACGCGGCCTACATCCCGAGCCTGCAAGTTAACTCGTCCGGCACGCCCGGAAAAATTATGATCGCCTTGCGCGGTATCACGACGCTTTCGAGCGGCAGCACTGTAGGCACGTACATCGACGAGACTCCCGTCGGTTCGAGCGGTCTCTATCAAGCGTCCAGCTCCTTCCAACTGGACCTGCTGCCTTACGATATTCGCCGCGTCGAAATTTTGCGCGGACCGCAGGGCACGCTTTACGGTGCAAATTCGATTGGCGGGTTGATTAAGTATGTGACGCTGGATCCGTCGCTCACGACCCGCGAGTTTCACGTTGGTGGCGGCTTGAGCGGGACCGAAAACGCGGGCGATATCGGCTGGGATGTGCATGCGGTTGCTGACGTGCCTTTGGTGCAGGACCACCTCGGGCTGCGCGTGAGCTATGCCCGCAACGACCTCCCCGGCTTCATCGACAATGTCGCCAATGGTCAGCAGGGTATCAACAGTGCCACTCAAGAGAGCGCTCATATCGCCCTTTTGTGGCAGCCGATCGAGGCGATCACCGTCCGGCTGAGCGCTTTCGGGCAAAGGATCGACAGCAACAATAACGCGATCGTCAGACTCGATCCGGCGACCGAGCGTCCGGTTTTCGG
>JBBQHV010000008.1:0-17293 GCA_038324295.1 Chthoniobacterales bacterium | reverse complement strand
TTCGAAACTCTCGGCCAACGGGTATCCGCTGCCCTCGTCTGTCCTCGGGATGAATTATCGCGGCCGATCGATCCTCGGCTATGCCCTGGAAGGCGCGGCGCCTTACAACGTCGGCACGGTCGAGATTCGCGACGGCAACGTCGTGCTGCACTGAGGAGTCTTCTTTTCTGTAGCGGCGGTCTATGACCGTCGAAAGAGAATCTCACCGACAAGCCGGCGACGGTCACAGACCGCCGCTACAAGCTGAGAGCTCAGTGCTTGATAATCTCGCGGACGAAGACGTTGAGCTGACCGTCTGATTGTTCGCGCACCTCGGTCACTTCAAAAGGCCGGCTGGCGTCGCGATCGAGGGTTGAGCCGGGCTCGGGCAGCGGCGCGCCGGCCGGGTAATCGACGATCACGCGCGCCTTGCGCGAACCGGCAAAGGCCGCCGCTCGGCCGTTCGTGGGACGGAGCACGGCGCGATTGCCGTCGGCAAAATTGACCACGAATTCTCCACGCAAATAAAGGCGCTGGCCGCGCGTGCCGCTATTAGCCACGTCGCGCAGAGCCGCGGAATCGACCACCCGGCCGGCCGGCAGTTGGCCGGGCGCGAATGTCTTCCAGGTCGCGCCGGTGGTGGAAGCGAGTGCGACCGCCGGCGAAGGGGAATCGACCGGGAGCGCGCGCATCACTTTCGGAGAAGGCGAAGCCGAGGTGGCGGTCGCGACAATGGGTTCGTTAGGCGAAGCGTCTGCCGGCGGCGAGGCCGGTGCGGCCCGGCGCGCGATCAGCGGGGGCGAGCTCGGCTGCGCAGGGGGCGCTTTGCCCGTCTTCGCCACATCCAGCCGGCGACGCTCCGGCCGCAACGGGATCGGCGGCGGGGATGGTTCTGCGAGGGCGACGGCTGCTTCCACCCGGACGAGCGCATCTTCCGGCGGCGCGACGGTTTTGGCCGGCGGCAGACCGACAATCGGCAGGCTGCTCGTCGCCGGCGGGAGTTTTTCCCGATAGCTGTCGTAGCGCACTTCCGCGGTGTGCCGCGCGGCGCCTTTGAAAATGGGCCATCCGACTGCCAGATTTAATTTCGCCGGCGGCTCGAGGCTGAAAGTGCCGGTGCCGCGGGTCACCGCGTAGCTGCCGTAGAGCAACGGGATCGCCGTGATCTGGATGCGGCCATCGGGCAGTCGCTCCGCGTGGATGACGGCGGAGAGATCGTGACTTCGCTCGAAGTTCACATCCATGCCCATCACCAGCATGGGCGTGAGCAATTTCGCATCGTGCTCGTCCGCCGTCGTGAAAACGTGCTCCATCAGGAGTTCGGGCTGCTCGACCGCGCGGGCCAGTGCGACCGCGCCCGGATAAAAAACATCGTCCGGCGTCAGCTCCCGCGCGGCCATGATATTGAAACGGCCGACCACATAAGTGACGAGGCCGCGCACCTGCTGGAAGTTGCGAATGTAATTCCGCGTCAGCTCGGCATCCTTGCGTGCCAGCTCCGCCGGCCCCATCGCGGAGTAGCGTGCGTAGAGCTTCGTCGGGGTCAGAAATTCGCCGGGCGGCGCGGCCGTCAGCGCGAAACGTTTCGGCGTCTCGATCTTGTGCAGCTTTTGCAGGACGCGATAGCTCTCCGGCCGCTCCGGTTGACCGAGAATGTAGAAACTCCCGAGCCAGGCCGCGAAGACGAGCCCGATCAGGAGCAGGATCAGGATTGTCCAGGCGAAGTAGTTGGTCTTCTTGCGCTGGTAACCGTGGGGATCGTCGTAGCGAAAAAGATCCGGTTCCATCAGGAGGCCAGCGCTTTCGCCTGCACGCGTTCGTTAGGCCGGCCGGACCGGCTCGAACGAGGTGCCGCAGCCGCAGGTGCGGGCCGCGTTGGGATTGACGATGCGAAAGCCGGCGCCGGTGAGACCCTCTTCGAAATCGAGCGTCGCATCGCGCAGATAATCCGCGCTCTCGGCGTCGACGAAGAATTCGACGTCATCGCGCCGCACGACTGCATCGCCGGCCTGCTCGTGACCGAGCGACATCTCGTATTGCAGGCCGGAACAGCCGCCCTTCGCCACCTGCACGCGCAGACCTTTCTTGTCCGATTGCTCGGCGAGAAGGGCCCGCAGTTGGCCGACGGCGCTATCAGTGACGTTGATCATCTATGGAAAAAATAACGCGTTGGGGTGGGGCAAGTCAACCGATCGCTCGCGCGGCCTCGTTAGCCGATGAGCACGAGGCGATCCTCGATCTCGCTGCGCCGCATGGGCGCGAGCGGTTGGAGGGGTGCTGGGGCAGTGCGCGCGCGCCTGCTGTAGCGGCGGTCTGTGACCGTCGCCGCCCGCCGCCGCTAGGCTCACTTCGCCAGTCTTTCCATCTCCGTCACGACGCGATCAAGCTCTTCGACGAGCGGGCTTTCTCCATGCTTGCGGAAGGCGGTGACGAGGGCGCGATAGTACCAGAGCGCGCCTTCTTTTCCTCCTTTGAAGCGCGACCAGACTTCCTCCCCGTCGACCCGCAGGTTGTGCACGATGGCGCTGGCGTTGTGCAATTTGTCCGAAGCCGAAACCAGGCGGGTGGAGGCCGACGCTTCGCGCAAATGCGCGATGTATTTTTCCTTCCGCTCCCGCCAGGGCGGCTTCGGGGTTTCGTCGGTGTCGGTGCAGCCGGCCACGATCTCGCCCACCTTTTTTCCGAAGCGCTCCTCGATCTCGCGCTGGCGCTTTGGGCCGCCCGCATCCTCGACCGCGTCGTGCAGGAGGGCGGCGATCGCTTCCGTCTCATTGGCTCCGTATTCGAGCGCGATCGCGGTCACGCCGAGGAGATGACCGATATAGGGGATTTGCGTTTTCTTGCGCAACTGGCCGCCGTGCACCCGCGTCGCATAGACGAGCGCTTCCTCGAATTTCGAAGAGAGTTTCATCCTTCTCTCTGGCGTTGCCTAACGACCAAATCAAGCGATGAGCGGCGATGCGCGGGCGGCATTTGTAGAATTGCCAAGCTCGCTCCGACTCGACAATCTAACGCCTCATGGTTCAAGACCCGCTCGAGCTTCGACACCTGCGTTATTTTCTCGCCGTCGCGGAAGCCGGGAGTTTTAGCCGGGCGGCCGATCGCCTCGGCGTCTCCCAGCCTAACGTCTCCCAGCAGATGCGCGATCTGGAGACGGCCCTGCGCGTCTCACTTTTTCAACGCCGCGGCAAACGCATTTTGCTCACCGCCACCGGGCGGATTTTCGAGGAGCATGCGCGCGCCATCCTGCGGCAGATGGAAACCTTCCTCCAGGAGCTCGCGGTGGAACCCGGGCAGCTGCGCGGCTCTTTGCATCTGGGGGTCGTTCCGATTCTGAACGTCGCCCTCATGCCTCAACTGCTCGGCATCTTCGCCCCCGCTCATCCCGGGATCAGCCTGAACGTCGAGGAAATTTCCTCGACCGAAATCGAGACCGCGCTCGAAGAAGGCCGGATGGATGTGGGGCTCGGCTTTCTCACCCGGCATTCGCCCAATCTCCGCTACGAACGGCTCTGCACGGATGAGTTTGCGCTCCTCGTGCACAAGAGCCATCGCTGGGCGAAACGGCGCGTTGTCGATGTCGCCGAGTTGCACCAGGAGCGCCTCCTTCAGTTGCCCGACACCTTCGTCATGCGGCGCATGACCGATGCCGTCTGCCGCAACCATCAGGTCCGTCCGCGGACCGTCGCCGAGATCAACGCGATCGAAACCTTGCTCCGCTCTCTCGAGCCGCTCGAGGCGGCCACCCTCATGCCGAAAATCGCGCTCCGCGGCACGAGCGGCCTCACCGCGATTCGGTTGAAGGGAAAAAATCTGGCCCTCGAAATCGGGCTCCTCCGCTTGATCGATTCGGATCGGAACAGCGCGGTGATCGACTTTACGAAAGTCGCGCGCGCGGCCGTCCCGAAGATCATCCGGCAGTAACCACGAAAGGCACGACCACGAGAAACTTCGCGCGCGCTCGTGCTGGTGCAAAATGAGTTCTCCACGGGCGAGGCGCCCGCCCTAGGCCGCGAATCACCATGAAACCATCGCCGCCGAATATGCTTGCGCCTAACGACTGTTCCGTATCGCCGAGACCACAACCGATCGCGCGAATGATCACTTCCGCTCCAACTGAAAGTTGTACTCACCCGGGGCGTAGAGATCGTCATCCTCTCCGTATTCCCAGCGATCCTGAAAGCCGGCCGCCTCGACCCGGAAGCTGCGCACGAAGGGCGAGTCGGCGCCCAGATCATAGGAGCCATCTTCCTTCGTCCGCGTCTCGCTGTAATAATTGTGTCCGTCCTCGAACGTCCGTTCCGGCGAATGGAGCGAAGCGTGCACGCTGACCCTGGCCCCGGCGAGAGGATGACCGGCGGTGTCTCTCACCCGGCCCTGGTAATGATAGGGTGACTGACGCGTCGCGATCAGAAGCAAAGAGATTGAATCCTCGCCAAATTCCGGGGTTATCTCATCGGCCCGACCCTCCACCCAACGATGGCGCACCCGGGTCCTGGTCCAATAGAGCGCTTCTTCCGAGCCTTCCCCGAGCCCGAGATAGAAGGTGTTGGGAAAAACATGCTGGAATGCGAAGCGCCCTGCGGAGTCGGTCGTTTCCTGCTTCCAAAAAATCTCGCCGCCTCGGCCGGTGTGAGTATCGGCGTGGAGATCGTGCCAGAGTTCCAGCATGACGCCCGCGAGAGGATGACCTGCCGAATCGGTCAATTGCCCTGCGATGCGCAGTCCGCCTCGCATCTCCAGCACGAGCGCCTCTTTCTTCTCCGCCGGCTGGTTTTGCAAAACATAGGGTCGATAGCGATCGTGCCGCCACTCTTCACCTTCGCCGCCGTCCCGCCGGCTCCATTGCGCTTCCGAGCGTTTTGCCTCCTCCTTGGGTTGATTCGAAATCAAGGGGCTGACTGCTCCGGCCGAGCCCTTTTTCTCAGCCACGAAATAGAACTCCCCATAACCCGGAACCAGCTTCCCGGTCGCCTCTTCGTAGTCATACTGGCGGAATTGGCCGAAGCGCGCGGTGAAGCTGCCGTCGCGACCCGTGGTGAAACTCCAGCCCTGGTATTTCTCCTTCGCCGTCTTCTCTTGCTCGGCGCTCTCGCGCGAAGCCGAGATCGCATCCCGTTCCAGGCCCAGCAACGCGACCTCCACGCCGGCGGCGCGATGTCCTGCCTCATCCACCACTCGCACCTCAAGGGTGCGGAAACGCCAGGGCAAGGCAGCGGGCCCAGCTGTGGCGCCGCTCGTTAGGATAAGCAACAGCGCCGCGAGGACGAGGCGAATCATCGGACGGAGATTGGGCATTGTTTGCCATTCATCCGTGAGAATCCGTGTTCATCCGTGGCTCATACTGATTCGCTCGGCCCGGTGCAGCGATTGATCGACTCGCCGGTAGCCAGTTGGATTTCCAGCACGGGCATCGCGCTGCCGATGATTTGGTGTTGCATAGGGGGATTGCCCGCGCCGCTACCTGGTGATGGCTGAACTGGAGGGTCGAGCGAGACCGCGGCGTCGCTGAGCTCCGTCCTCCATCGGCGCGTTGGGGTTTTTAGAGAGCATCAGTACGACTTCGCCCAAAGCACACGGCGTGGGCTCGGCTCGCCGGTGATGACGCAGCGGCCCGGCTCCGGCGGATGCGCCGGGTCGTCGAACGGAATGCAGCGAATCGTCACCTTGAGATCGTTCTTTACCTGCTCTTCGACCGCAGCGCTGCCGTTCCAATGCGCAAGCGCGAAGCCGCCGTGGATTTCCGGCTTGGCGGAATTCTGCGGCGTGAAGAAATCATAAAATTCCTCCTTCCTCTCGATCACGCGGGTGTGCGCGTCGCGGAAGGCGAGGGCGCGCTCGAAGAGATTTTGCTGCATCGCCTCGAGCGTCGCGGCAACCGCCCTAACGAACTCGTTTTTCGGAAGGAAAGTTTTGCCTCGGGGGTTGCCGGGGTCAGCGCCCCCGGCTACAACGACGCCATCGCGGCGGGTGACAGCGACATTCCCGCTCTCCAGATCGCGCGGGCCGAGTTCGACGCGGAGTGGGACGCCTTTCTTGATCCACTCCCAATTCTTCGCTCCACCGCCGAGATCGCGCTGATCGACCTCGACTTCGAGCGGCGCGCCGTGCCAACTGATGGCGCGGAGCTGCGCGGCCAGTTCGTTCGCCGCAGCGAGGACAGCGTCGCGCGTTTCGGGTTTGGGCGTGACCGGAATAATCACGACGTGGGTCGGCGCGATGCGGGGCGGGAGGACGAGGCCGTCGTCGTCGGCGTGCATCATGATGACGGTGCCGATGAGGCGCGTGCTCACTCCCCAACTCGTCGTCCAGCCAAACTCCTGCTGCCCGTCGCGGGTCTGGAATTGGATGCCGCTCGCCCGTGAAAAATTCTGCCCGAGAAAATGCGAGGTGCCGGCCTGGATCGCTTTGCGGTCCTGCACCATCGCTTCGATGCAAAGCGTCTGGACCGCGCCGGGAAAACGTTCGCTCTCCGACTTCTCGCCGGTGTAAACCGGGACCGCGAGAAAATCGCGCGCAAAGGTCTCGTAAACGCCGAGCATCTGCCGCGTCTCGGCGCGCGCTTCAGCTTCGGTCTCGTGGACGGTGTGGCCTTCCTGCCAGAGGAATTCGGTCGTGCGCAGAAAGATGCGGGGGCGCATTTCCCAGCGCACGATGTTGGCCCATTGGTTGATCAAAATCGGGAGGTCGCGATACGACTGGACCCACTTCGCGTAGCTGGCGCCGATGATCGTTTCGGAGGTCGGCCTGATGACGAGCGGCTCGGTCAGCGGGCTGGCCGGCACCATTTTGCCTTCTGCGTTCAGCTCCAGCCGGTGATGGGTGACGACGGCGCATTCCTTGGCAAAACCTTCGACGTGCTCGGCCTCTTTTTGCATATAGCTGAGCGGAATGAAGAGCGGGAAATAGGCGTTGCGATGGCCGGTCGCCTTGAACATTGCGTCGAGCGAACGCTGCATGTTTTCCCAGATGCCGTAACCCCACGGTTTGATCACCATGCAACCGCGCACCTCGCTCGATTCCGCCATCTCGGCCGCGCGGATGACCTGTTGATACCACTCGGGAAAATCTTCCTCGCGCCGGGGAGAGATGGCGGATTTGGGTGCGTCGGTTTTGGCCATGGGCGAGCGCGATACTTAAACCGGCGTGCCGCGATTGGCGAGCCGCAGGTTTTCAGCCTGTAGACGCTTTGCTCTGCGAAGCGCGGGTCTGCGGCTCAGTCGCGGACCACAGGATGCGGATCGATCTCTGGCTCGCGCTTCGCAGAGCGAAGCGTCTACAGGTTGCCGGCGAAGAGCGGCTGCGCCGCGGCGTCGTGTTCCGCGTAACCGCCCGCGAACTCGATGCTGCAAACGGCGCGATAGCGCGCGTGCGGACCGACCGCCGCGCCGGCAAAATTAAACGCCGGATTGAAAATGTTCTTCCGATGTTTTCGCGCGCGCTGGCCGTCGTCGACGATGAGCGCGATCACGATGTCGCGCGCGTTCGATTTGCCGTAGGAAATGTTTTCGCCCCAGTAGCCGCTCCAGTTTCCGTGGCGGTTGAGGCGTTGCGCGGGATTGCTTCGGTCGCTCCCGCCATGGCCGAGAGCGCCGTCCGATTGATCCGTCACATGCTCAGCCGCCGCCCGCGACATTCCAGGCGAGGCACTCAAGGAGGTGAGGGGACGCGTGTGCTGGAGAAAACGAACCGCTTCGTCGATCGCGGCCACGCCTTCGTGTATCCGCATGAGCGCGCCGCTGGGCAGAATGAGAACGTTGCCGTGGAAGCGTTCCCGCATTTTCGCGATGTAGCCGGCGTAAACCTCGGGATGTTGCCGGGCGAGATTCATTTCCTGAATGACCGCGGCGCCGGTGAGCGCATGACGAGGAGCTGCGCCGCCTTTTGCGCGCGCCAGATTCACTCCCAGAATGGTGGTTAGAACGAGGATGCACGCGCCGAGCCGCATTCTAGTTTTTATAGCAGCCGCGATGCCAACCGGTCCGCGGTGGAGATCAAAGCGAAGCGTCCACAGCGCAGGCCCAGCTCCTGTTTGACACTCGCGAGCGACGCCGCTAATTTCCCCGCCCTTCCCCAGACCCTTCCGATGAGAACCTTTTCCGCTAAAGCCAATGAAGTCCCACGCAAGTGGTGGATCATCGACGCCGAGGATCAGGTCCTCGGTCAGGTCGCCGTCAAAGCCGCTAATCTGCTCCGCGGAAAAGAGAAGGCGATCTTCACTCCGCACGTCGATACGGGTGATTTCGTGGTCGTGATAAACGCCGAGAAGGTGCGGCTCACCGGCAAGAAGGAAGAGCAGAAAACGTTCATGAGCTTTTCCGGATTCGTCGGCGGCCACAAATCGGAAAACGCCCGGGCCCGACGCGAGCGGCATCCCGAATTGCTCGTGGAGCGCGCGGTTCGCGGTATGATTCCGCACAACCGGCTCGGTCGGGCGGTCTATCGGAAGTTAAAAGTCTACAAAGGCGCGGAGCATCCCCACGCCGCCCAGCAGCCGGAAACGGTCGCGCTGGCCTAACGAATTATTTTCATGGCTGAGACACAGGAATTTATCGCCACCGGTCGCCGCAAGACGGCCGTCGCCCGCATTCGCATGACGCCGGGCAGCGGCAAGATCGATGTTAACGGGAAGAGCTTTGAGGATTACTTCCCGACCGTCCCGTTGCAGAACACGCTCCTCGCGCCGTTGCAGGTGGTGAAGCTGACCAACGCCTACGACATTTCCGTGAACACGACCGGCGGGGGCGCCACTGGCCAGGCCGGCGCGGCCCGGCTCGCGATCGCGCGCGCGCTCTTGCAAGTCGATGCCAATCTGCGCAGCACGCTGAAGGGCGAAGGCCTGCTCAGCCGCGATCCGCGGATGAAGGAACGGAAGAAATCCGGTCAGCCGGGGGCGCGCAAGCGCTTCCAGTTCTCGAAGCGGTAATCTCTGTAGCGTCGGTCTATGACCGTCGCTCTCCCAAATGTGGCCAACCCTCGCGACGCTCATAGAGCGCCGCTACAGCTACTTCGCCTTCGCGGGAGCGGGAGTCGGCGCGGCTTTCGGCAGAGTCTGCAATTCGCGGATCGCTTCGTTGGCCAGAATACTTTCGCGATATTGGCTGAGCACCGTCTCACAGACCCGGCGCGCTTCGTCCGGGCGGTTTTTCGCTTTCAAAAGCGGCACCTGCGAGAGAAGAGCGAGCGGCGCGTTGAAGCTCTGCGGATACTCCGCCACGAGCCGCTGATAGGTGCTGAGCGCCTCGTCGCTTTTGCCTAACGACTCCAGATTCGCGGCCACCCCCATCCAGGCGGTCGTGATCAGCTCGTGTTTCGGGAACTGATCGATGAACTTGTGCAGCGTGGCGTTCGCTTCCGTGAATTTCTTCTGAGTCCGCTGTTGCTCGGCGAGAAGCAGGTAGGCGCTGGCCGCCGCTCCGCTTCCGGCATAACGGTCGATCACCTGCTCATAATCCTGAGCGGATTTCGCGGCGGCGAGGAGCGCGGAAGCGTCCGCCGCGCGGCGCTGGGAGTAGAGCTGATAACCGGCAAAGCCGAGGCCGCCGAGCACGAGCAGAGCAGCGAGGGCGATGATCGGCACCTTGTATTGATCCCAAAAAAGGCTCGTTTCGAGCGCGGGATCCTGGGTGATTTGCGATACGGTGGCCATCTTGGAACGGGGGAGTTGTGTCTATGCCACGCGAAGGTTTTGCGCGCAAGCGCTTGTCGTCCGCGGAACCTGCGACGCCGGAAGCTGTAGCGGCGGTCTATGACCGTCGCTCTCGCAGCGGCCCAAGACCGTCGTCACCCAAATGTAGGCAACACTCGCGACGCTCATAGAGCGCCGCTACAGCCGCGCTCAGAGACTCAATCCACCACCTGGTCGTCGCCGAAGACCTGCAGAGCGAAGGGCGCGGTGGTGAGTACGCCGACGAGGATCAGGGCGGCCGCAGCCGCGCGCCGCTGGCCGAGGGCGAGCTTCGAGCTCAGGAGGAGCCCGACTCCGACCCCGAGCGCGACCCGGGTGATGGCAAACAATCCCAGTTCCGGTAATTTCAGTTCGATCGTTTTCATAGTTTCGCTTCGTTCTCCTCAATAAGGGTTGGCGACCATTCCGCGGGGCGCTCGCACTTCGATCTGGCCGTCGCGCACCCGCACTTCGAAACAGGGTTGCGCATAAGTTGCCGGGCCGACCAGGACGCTGCCATCCTCGATCGCAAACTTCGAATAATGCCACGGACAAGTGACCGTCTCACGGTCGAATTCGCCCTCCGAAAGCGGCCCGCCGAGATGCGAGCATTTCTCCGCCATGACAAAAATCCGCCCGCCGCGCCTAACGACCAGGACCGGGACGCCGTCCGCTTCCGCTTTCACCATTTTGTCCTCGGGCAATTCGGCTTCCTTCATCAGCGAGACGAATTTGTCGGGCAGTTCCTCGGCCGCGTGATTAACCCCGATCCGCTCGTTGTAGACGAGGTGGCCGCCGAGATAGGCGCCCACGATCGCGAGGGCGTAGCCGGCGAAGCCGGTCGTTAGGCCAGCCAGCCGGCAGGCGTTGCGCCGCTGCCACCACGAGCCGAGATAGCAGGCCGTCGCGGCGATGTTGATGGTGGCGTGGAGCGCCCCGACGCGCCTCGGTTTTTCGTAGGTGTAATTCCAGTCGTTCAGACCGGTCAGGGCCGCCCCGGCCGCGCCGATCAGGCCCAGCCCGACCGCAAAATCGGCGCCGCGCGTCAAGCTTTCGTCCTCCGTTGTTATCTCGTAGAGGTCGAGCGCGGTCGCGGCCGTCCATGCGCCCAGCGGCACATCGGTAATGACCGGGTGCAAGGGATGCCCAAACCAGGTGCCGTGGAAGAAATTCCGCAGCTTCTCTCCGAAGGGCACGTCCTTTAGAAAAAGCGCATCGGCGATCGCACCGAGCGCGGTTTCGACAGGGCCGAGCCATTCCTGCCGGCTGATGAAATCTCCGAGTTTATCCATGCCATTAAATCGCACGCCGCCGGATTGCTGGCTCCCGCAGACCTTGGGCGCGCCTTGCTCTTGTCCTGAGGAGACCCAGTGCGCCCGGCGTGTTGGTTCCTGAGGAGGACAAGCTTGTGCAAGTCCGGCCGGGGGAGCGCGGACGATTCTCCTGTGATGAATGCCGACGAAGTTCCGCCAGGAAATCCGCCGCCCGCCGCGCTCAATCCGGAGAAGGACCCGGACAAATGGACCAGCGGTGACGAGGCGATGACCGGTCCGCAACGCTCCTATTTGCAAACTCTTTGCCGGGAGGCAGGCGAGGAGTTCGACGCCGGCCTAACGAAAGCACAGGCCTCGAAAAAGATCGATGAATTGCGTCAGAAAACTGGCCGGGGCGAGAGCGGACCTGGGAGGACTTAGCGCGGCGCGGCGCGCTTGCTCGCAGGCATGAACCAGTGTTGGGATTGGGTTGTTCGTGCTCTCGGGATTGGTTTGCAGCCGGAGAAGCTGGTTTTCTCGCAGCTCGCTTTTCGCGCGGTCATCATTTTCTTCGTCGCGCTCGCCCTCATGCGCATCGGCCACAAGCGCTCGCTCGCGCGCAAGACGGCTTTCGATACCGCTTTTGTCGTGATTGTGGGCGCGATCCTGGCTCGCGCGATCAACGGTTCCGGCCCGTTTTTTTCCACGATCGGGATCGCCGCCCTCCTCGTCCTGCTCCATCGCGCGCTCTGTTTCATCGCCATTCGCTCGCAGGGTTTCGAGTCGCTGATCAAAGGACGGTCCGATGTGCTCCTGCGCGAGGGGCAACCGCTCGGCGATGCGATGCGACGGCATGCGATCTCCAAAGGGGATCTGGAGGATCTGCACCTTTGCGGCCATCGAAGGGCGGAGGAAATAGCGCTCGCTCGGCTCGAGCGGAGCGGGGATATCTCCTTCGTCGGCAAATAACCGCTCCCTGCGTTGGACGTTGCGCGCGGCGCGTTCGACTTTCTCGCTGTGATTCCGCACGACAAGCTTTTCATTCCCGGGCCGGTCGAAGTTTCCGAGAAAACCCTCGCCGCTTTTGCCCGGCCAATGATCGGTCACCGCGGCGCCGCCTTTAAGGAGCTTTACGCAGGCATCCACCCGCGCCTGCAGGAATTGTTTAGCACTCGGCAGCCGGTTTTTCTTTCCACCAGCTCGGCCTGGGGGGTGATGGAAGCGGCCATTCGCAATCTCGTTAGGCGGCGGGTCCTTTGTTGCATGTGCGGCGCCTTTTCCGACAAGTGGCTGGAGGTGGCGCGCCGCTGCGGGAAGGAAGCGGAGCCGTTGCAGGTGGAGTGGGGGAAGGCGATCGAGCCGGCGGCGCTCGATGCGCGGCTCGCGAGCGGCGACTTCGATAGCGTCACGCTCATCCATAACGAAACCTCCACCGGGGTGATGAATCCGTTACCGGAGATTTGCTGCACGATGGCGAAGTATCCGGAGGTCGCGCTCATCGTCGACAGCGTCTCCTCTTTTTCCGCCGTGCCGATCCCGATGGATAGCTACGGCATCGATGTACTCCTGACCGGCTCGCAGAAAGCGCTCGCGCTCCCGCCGGGGTTTTCGCTCTTCAGTGTTTCGGAAAAAGCTTTCGCCCGCGCCGCGGAAGTGGCCGATCGCGGTTTTTATTTTGATTTTCTCGAGTTCAAGAAACAGCAGGCGGGCGACATGACGCCGACCACCCCGAGCGTCGGGCACATCCACGCGCTCGCGAGCAAGCTCGAGGAAATTTTCGCCGAAGGCCTAACGAATCGGTTCGAGCGTCACGCCCGGACGAACGCACTCGTGCATAGTTGGGTGCGCGCTCGCGGCTTCGAGTTTTTTGCGCCGGACGGCTATCGCTCGGTCACGCTCACTTGCGTAAAAAACAACCGCGAGATCGACGTGGCAAAGTTGCAGCGCGACTTGCGCGAGAAGCATCATCTCGTGATCGACGGCGGCTACGGCAAACTCAAAGGCAAAACCTTTCGCCTCTCGAACATGGGCGACGAAACCGAAGAAACCGTTGGCCATTTGCTTGGAAGCCTCGACGATTGCCTGACTTGACGGCGACTTCGCGAGCACCGAAATAACAAGCATGAAAGTCGCTAAAAAGTCGCCTCGCAAGTCGCCTACGGTTTCTCCCTCTCGCGCTACTTTAACCCTCAGCACGGAAACCTACGGAAAGATTGACCAACTTCGCGGCCAGCAGTCCCGCTCCGCGTGGCTCCAGCAGGTGGTGGCCAAAGAGGAAAAGCGGCGCGCGCGGGAGGAGCTTTTGCAGAGGATCAACGAGGAATACACCCCCGAAGTGATTCGGCAAACGCTCAGGGTTAACAACGAATATCCCATTCACGAAAAGTGAGGCTCGCGCTTTACAGTTCCATTGTGAGTGCGCCGCTGCCGAACTTGGTCGCAGTCCAAAATGAAGATCTTTCGAAGCTGCCGACAGTATTGGTTTGCCCTTTCCGGGACGATATGGAGGTCACCAGGCTTCGGGTGAGAATACATTGGGAAACGAAACAAATGGTCGCCTGTCCGGAGTTAACCCGGCCGGTCCGGCGCTCCGGCCTGCATGCCCGAGGCTGGCTGGATGAGGCGTCCTCGCGGCAGGTCATCGACCGTCTTCAATTGCTAATCGCGAACGAGATTCAGTAGGGCCTAATCGGCCCTCCGATTGACCGGTCAGAAGCGCGCCCGCATAGTGGCGGCTCCATGTCGATCGCGCTGACCCGCAACTTCTGCATCATCGCGCACATCGATCACGGCAAGACGACCTTGTCGGATCGTTTGCTCGAACGCACCGGCACGATCCAGAGCCGCGAGAAACAGGATCAGCTCCTCGATTCGATGGACCTCGAGCGCGAGCGCGGGATCACGATCAAGGCGCATCCCGTCGCGATGCGCTACCTGGCGCAGGACGGGAAAGAATATGGGCTCAACCTCCTCGACACCCCCGGCCACGTCGATTTCGCCTACGAAGTTTCGCGCAGCCTGGCGGCCTGCGAAGGTGCGCTCCTCATCATCGACGCCGCCCAGGGCGTGGAGGCGCAGACCGTCGCCAACGTGCACCTCGCGCACAAGCAGGGCCTAACGATCGTGCCCGTGATCAACAAGATCGATCTGCCGAACGCGGACCTCCCGAGCGTGCATCGCCAGCTCGAGGAAATTCTCGCCATTCCGGCCGAGGAAGCGATCGATTGCAGCGCCAAGATGGGGATCGGGATCGACGAGATTCTCGAAGCAGTCGTGCATCGCATCCCGCCGCCGCCCCAGCCTAACGACGAGGTCCTGCGCGCGCTCGTCTTCGATTCGGTTTTCGACATTTACCGCGGGGTGGTCGCTTACGTGCGCGTTTTTTCCGGGAAGGTGACAGCCGATCAACAGATCAAGGTGATGAGCACCGACACGCGTTACGAAGTGAAAGAGGTCGGCGTTTTTACCCCGAAGATGTTTGCCCAGGAGACCCTCAGCGCCGGCGATGTCGGCTACATCATCGCGAACATCAAGACGACTTCGGAGCTGAAGATCGGCGATACCATCACCGATCTGCGGCATCCCGCGAAGGAGCCATTACCCGGCTTTCAGGAGATTCACCCGATGGTCTTCAGCGGGATTTACCCGATCAACACGGCCGACTTCGAGCATCTCAAAACCGCCATCGGCAAGCTGCGAATGAACGATTCCGCCTTCGTCTATCAGCCGGAAAGCTCGGTCGCGCTCGGCTTCGGTTATCGCTGCGGTTTCCTCGGGCTCCTCCACATGGAGATCATCCAGGAGCGGCTCCGGCGGGAGTACAACATGGATATCATCGCGACTTCTCCGAGCGTCATCTACGAGGTGGAGACGACGCGCGGCGAAGTCGTGATGGTCGACAACCCGGCCCATCTGCCCGACCCGAGCGTGATCGAGGAAATCCGCGAGCCGATCGTGCGCGCCTACATTCTTTGCCCTAACGAATCCATCGGCGACATCCTCCAGCTCATCCTCGAAAAGCGCGGGACGATGGATCACACCGAGTCGCTCGACACCCGGCGCGTCATGCTCCATTGCGAGCTGCCGCTGAACGAAATCCTGGTCGATTTCAACGACAAGATTAAAAGCATCAGCCGCGGTTATGCCTCGATGGATTACGAGCATTCCGGCTATCGCGCCTCGAATCTGGTCAAGCTCGACCTGCTCGTGAATGGCGAGCCGGTCGATGCCTTTTCCACGATCGTCCATCGGGATCGGGCGGAATCGCGCGGCCGCCAGCTCGCTTCGAAGTTAAAGGAGGTGATTCCGAGTCAGCTTTATCAGGTCGCGATCCAGGCGGCGATCGGCGGAAAAATCGTGGCCCGCGAAACCATCTCGGCCCTGCGCAAGAACGTGACCGCAAAATGCTACGGCGGCGATATCACGCGCAAGCGCAAGCTGCTCGAGAAACAGAAGGAAGGAAAAAAGCGGATGAAGAGCATCGGCAAAATCAACATTCCGCAGGAAGCCTTCATCGAAGTGCTGAAGGCGCAGCAGTGAGTTGTAGCCGGGGGCGATGACCCCGGCGGGAATTGGCTTGGCCACCCCTTGGAGCGACCGGGGTCGCCGCCCCCGGCTACAACAGAATGCAACTTTGCAAAGCACATTCCTCAGCTAGCGTTGCGCCGCATGTTTGAGCCGCGCTACATCAAGCACAGCCACCTCCTCGTTCGCCACGCGGAGAAGCTCCTGCGCTATCGACGCGATCGGCTGTCCGAGACGAAAACCGCGGAATTGCGCGCCCAGATCGCCAAGGTGCGGGCCGCGATGAAGACACGCGACAAGCGCGTCACCCACGAGGAATCGGAGAAGCTCGACAAACTTCTCTCCGCCCACGCTCCGCCGCATCGCGACGCGGTCTGGCGCGAAAACGTCGAGGTCATCCTCGTCGCGATCGTGGTCGCGGTCGGGATCCGCTCCTATTTTCTGCAACCCTTCAAGATTCCCACCGGCTCGATGCAGCCGACCCTGAATGGCATCATCGGCCATCCCTCCGACGCGCCTGCGCCTAACATTCTCAAACGGGCCTTCGACTTCGTCGCCTTCGGCCGCAATTACATCAATGTCGTCTCCCGCCAGGAGGACGTGGTCGAGAGCATCACCCCGCAAAAGTTTCTCTTCTTCTTCACTTTCTCGCGCGTCCGTTGTGTCCGGCAGAATTTCCTGATTTACGCGCCGCCGGAAATCCTGCAGCAGGACTTCCATCTTTATCCCGGGAACGTCATTCACGCGGGCGAGGTGGTCGCGCGCGGGTCGGTCGATACCGGCGACCAGGTCTTCGTCGATAAATTCAGCTACAACTTCATCCATCCTCGTCGCGGCGACGTTTTTGTTTTTCGCACCAATCACATCCTCGGGATTCGCGAAGACCCGGTGGCGGGCGCGCCCTATTACATCAAGCGCCTCACCGGCACGCCGGGCGATGAGCTGCGGATCGAATCGCCGAAGCTCTACGTCAACGGAGAGCTGGCCAAAAACTTCGGGATCAAACGGGTGATGTCCGCGCGGGCGCCCTACCGGGGGTATTCGCAGGGGCCGGAAAAAATGCAGCTGCCGAATGGAGACCTCGGACCGGGACTTTCCAAGCCGGACCGCACTTTTGTCCTGCCGCCGCACGGTTATTTCGCGATGGGCGATAACAGCTACAACAGCTACGACAGCCGCTATTGGGGACCGGTCCCGGAGAAGAATGTGGTCGGTCGCGGGCTTTTTGTTTACTGGCCGTTTGGGCGGCACTGGGGAATCATTCGTTAGGCCACTTCCGATGCTTGCCGCCGTGCCGCGCGTCTATCCGCTGCTCGGGATGCTGGGCGGCTATTTGCTCGTGCTTTTCGCCAACCCGGTGCGGATCGCGCTGCGCGACGGGCTGCGTTGCGTTCTTCGCTTCAAGCGCCTCTGGCTCATCTTCGCGCTCCTCGCCCTCGCCTATTCGACCTTTCGGTTTGCCGTCTTCACGCCGTTGCAGAGCACCTCCGATCTGCGCCTCGAGCAGTTCGCTTTTTGGTCGACCTGGCACTGGCCGGGCTTCGGCGAGATCTGGCGGGAAAGCGCGCTTCACGCGCTCGAGAGCGTCGCCGGCATCTTCGACGCTGCGGCCACGACTTATCCGCTCTCAGTCATCGCGGCCGTCCTCCTGATCGTGAACTGGCGCGGCTTGCACGTCAGCCTGGTGCGCGCCCTGGGCAAACAATTCGGGCTCGGCGGCTGGCTCATCTACCTCGTCGTCGTGCTCAGCGCGGTCGCCTCGCTCGTCAAGCCGCTCATCTATTGGCGGGCGCTGGCCGGGACGCATCTCCTCGCGCCGGCCCGGCTCCTGCAAGCCTCGGCGATGGTCGATACGGTGGCTTTTCTTTTT